>JAZDLZ010000698.1:0-2002 GCA_043801535.1 Pseudomonadota bacterium | reverse complement strand
GAACTAGGGACAAGGAACCAGAAACTGGAACAGCCCCCCCGGTACGGCTCGCACCTGAATAGGCGGCCGGAATCCCGGATCAAATCAATCGGTTGGCCACCGTCGATCGAGCAATCGCCGTCGACTCTCCGGGACACACCCTGTATTTCTGGAAGGGTCCCTGACGAGTCGTCCCCACCGGAACTAGCGTGAGATTGTGGAAATGAATGGGATCGCCGTAGGCGAGATCATCAGCTCTGCCCGCTCGGATTGCGCTCGGGGAAGCCACGCCTTCCGTGGCGGCAGTCGGAGAATCCCGATTGGTCATCGGTTTCGCCGGCGTGGCTACTCGATTGTGGGTGGTTTTCTGGTTGACCTGTTGCTCCGGCGTTCCGGCACCTGCCTGTGCGACGGAGACCCAAGACAAGACCATAGCCATGGTCGTGGCCATGCCAAGCAAAGTGCGTGCGAGTTTCTTCATGGTATTTGCTCCACCTTGTCGATCGCTCAAACGATCCAGAGAGGCAGAGGAGCTGGACGGAGATATTTGCCTGGGTCGAGCAACGTGGCAGGCAGCCGACGGTCTGGTCAGGACGCCTTTGCGGAGTCAGTCGGCGAATACCACCTCGACGCTCTTCCAGGAGAGAATGTTACGGCAGCCAGTCGCCGTCGCGCTGCTGCACCATCGCGCAAGGTCGCTTGCCTTGCCAGCCTCCTTGTGGCGAGAATCGCTTGCATGGCGTCATGCAGAGCCATTGCTGCCGTGCTTCTCGTTGTGTCGGCCAGTGGCTGCCACCACGATCAGCCAAGGCATGCTGGCAATGACGTGGCAAGTTGGAGGAGTTGATGCGCACGAAAAGAAGCACGCTAGTCGTGGGCAGTGCCGGAGCGGGACTGCTGGCACTCACCGCGTTCGTCGTTGGGTCGGCGCAGGGAAAGAAACCTGCGACGCCGCAAGATTCCGCTCGGGAGTGGATTCGCGACCCCACCACCCCTCCGGCATCGGCGATTCCCGTGCGAGAGGAGGACCGGGCGAGACGGTATTCTCGGCTGCTGTCGCTGGCCGTCGACAAGCCGGGAGGTATGGCTTTCGATGGCACCCTGCTCTGGATCGCCGACCGGATGGAGGCCAAGCTCCACGGGGGCGGCGGCGCTACTGGACTCCGAATCCCAGTCCCGACGATTCCGATTGCGTCGGGCGTCCATCCACAGTATCTAGCCAGGGCGTGAGCAAAGCGGAGAAGCACATGGACAGCGCCGAGCGTCAGCGTATTGCCCGGCGCAAGGCCGACCATCTTTCGCTGGCGGCATCAGAGCAGTCATCTTTTCGGAAGACTTCCACTCTGTTCGAGAACGTGTTGCTCGTTCACCAGGCACTACCAGAGCGCTCCCTCGACGAGATAGGTCTGGAGACCGTGGTTGCCGGACATCGACTGGCTGCGCCTCTCGTCATCGCCGGCATGACTGGTGGGACTCCCGAAGCACAGACGCTCAATCGCGATCTGGCAATCGTGGCCGAGGAGCTTGGTATCGGGTTCGGGCTCGGCTCGCAGCGTCCGATGGTCCTCGAGCCGGGCTTGCTTTCGACGTACCAGGTTCGGGACGTCGCTCCGAAGGTGTTTCTCCTCGGGAACATTGGTGCAGTGCAGGCCCGTGAGCTAGGTGTGGCAGGAGTCCGCGAGCTTGTCGCCAAGGTGGCGGCGAACGCAGTCTGCGTGCACGTCAACCCAGCGATGGAGCTGGTGCAACAGGGCGGCGACCATGATTTCCGGGGATTGGTAGCGGCAATTGGCTCGCTTGCATCCAATCTGGATGTTCCGGTCATAGTCAAGGAAACTGGCTGTGGCCTGTCGCCGGAATCCGCCCGTTGCCTGCGTGATGCTGGAGTGCGTGCTGTCGATGTTGGCGGTGCCGGTGGCACTTCCTGGGTGGGCATTGAGACGCTGCGTGCCGCAGACGGCTCGAGCGCTCGCAGTCTGGGAGAGCAACTCTGGGATTGGGGTGTTCCTACTGCTGTTTCTGT
>JAZDLZ010000697.1:0-4003 GCA_043801535.1 Pseudomonadota bacterium | reverse complement strand
GGCACGCTGCTCGTTGGCGTCGAGGACAAAACGCGCCTGGTTTGCGGTGCACCGCAAAGGAATCCGAGACCTCACCATCATCTCGAACAACTGTGGGACTACCGACCAGGGGCTGGGAATTCTGCTCGCCGCCAAACAGGTTCGCAAGATGATCTCGTCCTACGTCGGCGAGAACAAGATCTTCGAGAAGCAGTTCCTCGAAGGCAAGCTGGAGGTCGAGCTGAACCCGCAGGGGACCCTCGCCGAGAGGATCCGCGCGGGGGGTGCCGGTATCGCCGCCTTCTACGTTCAGACTGGCTACGGAACGGTGGTTGCCGACGGCAAGGAGACCAGAGAATTCGACGGCCGGCAGTACGTGCTCGAGCGAGCTCTGCACGCCGAATTCGCGCTCGTCAAGGCGTGGAAGGCCGATCGCTGGGGCAATCTGCTGTATCGCAAGACTGCCATGAACTTCAATCCAATGATGGCGACCGCTGGCAAGATCACCATTGCCGAAGTCGAAGAGCTCGTCGAGGTTGGCGAGCTAGATCCGAACGCGATCCACACCCCTGGCATCTACGTTCAACGAATCGTCAAGGGCGAGCGTTTCGAGAAGCCCATCGAGCAGCGCACCGTAAGGAAAAGGAGCTAGTCAATGCCAGCCCTTACCAGAGAACAGATCGCCCAACGGATAGCACGCGAGCTGCGCGACGGCTACTACGTCAACCTGGGCATTGGCATGCCCACCCTGGTTGCCAACTACATTCCCGCCGGCATCGAGGTCGTTCTTCAATCGGAGAACGGCATGCTGGGGATTGGACCATTCCCATTCGAAGGCGAGGAAGACGCCGACCTCATCAACGCCGGCAAACAGACGATAACCGAGATCCCCGGCTCCAGCTATTTCTCGTCGGCCGAGTCGTTTGCCATGATCCGCGGCGGTCATGTCGATTTCTGCGTGCTGGGAGCAATGGAGGTCTCGGCACAGGGTGACCTGGCCAACTGGATGATACCCGGCAAGATGATCAAGGGGATGGGCGGAGCGATGGACTTGGTTGCGGGAGCCCGGCGTGTGATCGTCATGATGGAGCATGCCACCAAGGACGGTGGCTACAAGATCAAGAACCAGTGTAGCCTGCCCCTTACGGGTATTCGTTGCGTCCATCAGATAGTCACTGACCTCGCAGTCATGGACGTGACAGCCGAGGGCTTGATGCTCCGCGAGCTGGCACCGGGAATGACCGTGGAAGCCGTTCAGAAGGTGACCGAGCCGCGTCTGCTCGTACATCCAGAGCTGCGGGAGATGACGCCGTAGTGGCAAACGAAAGCAACCGCGAATTCCGTACTCACGCTGGGATTCCCGTAGAGGAGCTCTACACAGCCGCGAATCTCGAACGCCTCGACTTCGACGCCGACCGCGAGCTCGGATTGCCTGGACAGCCGCCCTTTACCAGGGGCGTGCAGAAGAACATGTACCGAGGCCGCCTCTGGACGATGCGCCAGTACGCCGGCTTTGGCACCGCCGCGGAATCGAACCAGCGCTACCGTTACCTGCTTGCCCAAGGACAGAGTGGGCTATCGGTGGCATTCGACCTTCCCACCCAGATGGGACGCGATTCCGACCATCCGCTCGCCCGCGGCGAAGTCGGCAAGGTCGGAGTGGCGATCGACAGCCTCGAGGACATGGAGGTCCTCCTCGCCGAGCTGCCGCTCGATCGCATCACCACCTCGATGACGATCAACGCCACTGCCGCTACCCTTCTCGCACTCTACATCGCCGTGGCCGACCGCCGGGGCGTGTCCCGCGACAAGCTCGGCGGCACCATCCAGAACGATATCCTCAAGGAGTACATCGCCCGCGGCACCTACATCTACCCGCCGCGGCCGTCGATGAAGCTGATCACCGACGTATTCGAGTATTGCCGCGCCGAAGTGCCACGCTGGAACACCATCTCGATCAGCGGCTACCACATTCGCGAGGCTGGCTCCGACGCCGTACAGGAAGTTGCCTTTACTCTTGCCGACGCCATCGCCTACGTGCAGGGCGCGGTCGACCGCGGCTTGAAGGTGGACGAATTCGCTCCCCGGCTCGCCTTCTTCTTCAACGCCCACAACAACTTTCTCGAGGAAGTGGCGAAATACCGCGCTGCCCGGAGGATGTGGGCGCGAATAATGAAAGACCGATTCGGGGCAAAGGATCCGCGGAGCATGGCGCTGCGCTTCCACACTCAGACCGCCGGAGCCACGCTCCAGGCAGCGCAGCCACTAGTCAATATCGTCCGGGTAACGATCCAGGCCATGGCAGCAGTGCTCGGCGGAACCCAGTCGCTCCATACCAACGCCTTCGACGAAGCGTTGGCATTGCCGACCGAAGAGTCGGCGCTTCTCGCCCTCCGTACCCAACAGGTGATTGCCCATGAATCGGGCGTGGCCGACTTTGTTGACGCCCTCGCCGGCAGCTACGCGGTCGAAACGCTGACCCAGGAAATCGAACGGCGCGCCAACGAGTATCTTGGCCAGATCGATCAGATGGGCGGAATGGTCGCTGCCCTCGAGGGCGGGTTTCCGCAAAGGCAGATCGAGAAACGCGCCTACGAGCACCAGCGGGCGGTCGAGCGCAAAGAGCGAATCGTCGTCGGAGTCAACGAATACACCGTGGCCAGGGAAGAATCCCGTCCGCTGTCGAGAGTGAGCCCTGCCGTGGAAGCAGAGCAGGTCGCCAAGCTGCAAGCAGCACGCAGCCGGCGCGACCAAGGCAATGCACGTCGAGCCCTGGACGCCCTCGCGACTGCCGCTCGCGAGGATACCAACCTCGTGCCACCCATCCTGCAGGCAGTGAAGTCAGCGTGCACCGTTGGCGAAATCGCCGATGCTCTCCGTGCGGTCTACGGCGAGTATCGCCAACCGAGCACGCTGTAGTCGTCTTGACGGTTCATTCGACTACAGCAACCAAAGAGGAGGTACCAATGACGCAACTCCAATCCCTCCCGATCCGTGTCCTCTCACCGTCCCTTCGCCACGATTCCATCCGCGCCGCATTCGTCACTTCATCAGGCGCAGCTCCACTTGCACTTCTCGGGGTGGTGGCGCTGGGAGGGCTCGCTGGCTGCGGCAGCTCCTATACCAACAAAGGGAATCGAGGAGGGAATCGCCGGCACCAGCACCAATGGGCTCGTTCATCAGGTCAACACGTCGCTGGGAGTCCTCGTCGGCTACAAACGGGTGTTCGTCGGTTTCGAGCTGAACGTCGTCCGCTATTGGTTCAGCCTCGATGTACTCACCAAACCAGAGGAACACTCCGGATTCGTCATCTATCCTGCAGCGTCGCTGCTAGTCGAGATCTAATTCCAATATAGGCCAAGAACAGACCGATTCCGGCAGCAAAGCCATGCTTGAGACTGGGGGAGATCGCCGCTGCCAGCCGCGAGCGCAGGTGAACGACGGTAAACAGGAGGAAGGCCAGCCCGCTAACGAACACTGTCCCCAGTCGCTGCTGCCATCCGATGCCCATGGTCGCGAGCCCGAAGGCGATGAACGCGTTCTCCCCCATGTAGGGAGCAACGGCAATCGGCCGGTTCGCATAGAGACCCATGAGCAGCGATCCGAACACCGCCGCCAGGACCGTGGCGACCGTGCTCGGTCCGATCGGGATGCCGGCCGCGGCGAGAATCGCCGGATTGACGACGACGATGTACGCCATGGTGGCGAAGGTCGTGGCACCACCGAGCAGCTCCCTCTGAATGGTGGTGCCGCGTTCTCGCAGGTGGAAGAACCGGTCGAGAAATTGTTGCAAAACGCCTCCTCTCTCAAGGGTTGGGGTTGGTGGAGAGGAGGATACTGCACCACGAGCCAAAGGATTGGGGGAGGCACGGAAACATTTTTTGGGTGTGTCCCGGGGAGTCGACGGCGATTGCTCGATCGACGGTGGCCAACCGATTGATTTGATCCGGGATTCCGGCCGCCTATTCAGGTGCGAGCCGTACCGGGGGGGCTGTTCCAGTTCCTGGTTCCTTGTCCCTAGTTC
>JAZDLZ010000692.1:0-2631 GCA_043801535.1 Pseudomonadota bacterium | reverse complement strand
CCAGGAGGACGAGCTTCTGGTCTGCGACGTGCTTCGCCGCCACGGGCAGACCCAGATCCTCGCCGGCGACATCGACACATCCCGCCGCCAGGCGTTCGTCTTCGCCACCAGCAGCTTCGTTGAAGTGGCATCGAGTCTCTGGTCGGCAATCGCGCCGACAGCCAACACGGTGCAGTCTGCCCTCGACTCGGTTGATTCGACTCTCGCCGGGCATCTTGGTGGCACCGCGCATCGCCATCCAGCCAGCCATGTCGACTATGCTCCCCGCGGCTTTGTCGCCGCCAGCAACGTCCAGGCTGCCATCGACGAGGTAGTCGACGACTTGTCCTCGACGGCCTCGGGCAACCCGGGCGCGGCAAGGATCGGCGCCGATGCCGTGGTGGGCATTCCCAACGCGCTCGCGGCCAGCAACGTCGATACCCAGCTCTCGCAGCTTCTCGGCTGGCTCAATAGCCACGTCGGCGCTGCTGCTGGCGCCCACAATGCGAGCGCCATTGCCGCCGCCGTCCACAACTACCTCACCGGCACGAGCGTGCAAGCCCAGCTCCAAGAAATCGTCGCTGCCCTTCTGTCCCAGGCCATCGGTACCTGCGGCGCCTCGCGCATCGGCGCTGATGGCGCGTCCAGCTCTCCAACGTCGCTCACCGCAGGCACGGTCAGGAGCCAACTTGGCGAGCTTCTTGGCGCCGTCAATGCCCGCGCCATCGCCGCGGAGCTCGCATCCCAGGCGCTGCCCGGCGCCGGACTGGTGGGCGCTGCCGCTGTCGCCGGCAGCCCCGACTCGCTTGCCGCCGGAGCCATCGCTGGACAACTGGCAGCATTGCTGGCTCTCGTCAACGCCCGCGCCCGCAAATCTGGCGACACCTTCACCGGCAACATCGTGCCCGACGCCTCGGGCCGCGTCCTCGGATCGGCCAGTGCTCGCTGGGCAGCCTTTCTGCGAGACGTGAACGCCGGCTCGAGTGGCGCTGGGGTGCCGGCAATTCATGCCCATGCATTTGACACCGCCACTCCCGCCATCCGCGCCTCGAGCAGCGACGACTGGACGGAAGGAAACGCGATTGTCGCCAGCCATGATATCGACAGCTTCCTTGGCTTGGTAACGCTGTGGGACCTCATCAAGGGCTGGACGTTCCTTCCCCAGCACTGCGGTGACTTCCCCGATGCCATCGAGGTGAATGGCGTCACTCAGCGCAACATCGTCAAGGCGTGGGGCAGCGTGAGCGCGGTCGGGACTCTGCTCGATCCGCATTGGAACGTCTCCTCGATTACCAGGCTTGGCGCTGGTCGCTACGGAGTGACTCTCGACGTAAGTCCAGGCCCGAGAAAGGCGGTCGTGGCCACCATCAACACCATCTACAGCGGCGACTATTCGCTGTGGGTCTCCAATCCCGACGACGCCACCTTCCAGGTGGCCATCAACAACAACGGACTGCCCTCAGACCAGGGATTCATGTTCGTGGTCATGGGGGCATAGGAGCATCCGATGGCAAGGGTACGAGTCATCAAGCGCACCGACGGAATCATCCAGGTCCAACACCGCGGAGACGAGCGCTATGACGGCGCGACTCTTCCACGGGGAACCACGCCCGGCGACGTCGCGGACCAGGTCCTCGTTAACCCGGCCGACCTCGCGGGAGTCACCGACACCCAAGTGCAGATGGACATTCAGGACGGCGTGCTGGTCAAGCACCTTGACCGCCGCCCAGCGTGGGAAGACGCCGCCGAGTCACAAGCTCAGGACGCCGTCGTGCTCGCCGAGCTCGACGCAGACGCCGGCGTGCCCGCGACAACCAAGAAGTACCTGGTCGCGCTCCGTGATCTGTGCGGCAAGGCAGCCTGTGCCGCACACGGCGCCCCAGCAGAAGGGAGGAAATGATGGCCAAGACGCTCAAGACCACCATGGTGACACTGGCGGAATCATCCGATGGTCCGGTCGGAGTTGCCAGCCGGGTGCTCGCCAAGTACGTGCTCGGCGACGATACCGACCCAGCAATCAACACCGTCAAGCTGACCGAGATCGGGGCAGCAGACCTGTCGCAGCCGGCCAGCGCTCTCTATGCCAGTGCCGTCGCTCTGATCAAGGCCGCGGAGGGAATCCTATGATCTACGTCGACGACGCAGGCTGGTTGATCTCCGAGGACCCGGAGGTACGGATTGTCCGTCTTCCGACGGTGCGCACCTGCCAGCTCAAGACATCGGCGCCGCTCGGCATCGTCTGGCACTGGACTGGCGGCGTTGGCGGCGCAAGCTATGCAGAGTCCCTCTGCCGGCGCATCCAGCGCTACCGGCGTGGCATCGACCGGCCAGCATCCTGGCACCTCCTCATCGCCAAGGACGGCACCATCTACCAGAGCGCCCCCGTCTCGGTTGGCACCTGGCACGTCGGCCGCCCTGGAATCGTCGCCGGCCAGCGCTTCGCCAACGTCAACCATGCAACGATCGGCGTCGAGCTCGAGAACTCCGGCCGCCTACGCCGCATCAGCGACCGCTACTACTGCTGGCCATACCTGCTGAACAGCCACGCACCGGAGCATGAGCAGCGGCCCGATCCACGGTGCCTGGTGAACCAGGCCAGGGCAGTGCGGGTGCCAGGCCAGGGCATCTTCGACAGCTTTCCGACGAAGCAGC
>JAZDLZ010000680.1:0-7655 GCA_043801535.1 Pseudomonadota bacterium | reverse complement strand
GGTGACGCGCCGCGGTGCCCCTCCTCGGAGAGGGAGGACCCGTCGGAGGTCTCCTCCGACGGGGGGCGGCGAGGGCTCGCAGCTGCCCCTAGATCGAGGGGCGGAGGGGTGGTCTTGAGGCGCGCTAGCGCCGGATCAGGTACGCTGTCCTCGATCGTCCTCGGTGTCTTTCCAGAACCGGCCGAGGAGATTCATGGCCACGCGCCGGCGATACTCCGCTGTCGAGCGCAGATCGTCGACGGGGGTAATCTCCGACGCCAGGATTGGCATCGCCTCGGCCGCGGTAGCGCCGGCAGCCAGGGCAGCCTCGGTGCGCGGTGCGCGCACCACGGTGGCCGCCACGCTGCCGAGGGCAATCCGCGGTTTCTCCGTCGTTCGAATCCCCGCCACCACGACCTTGGAAATCGTCAGGGCTGCTCGCGAGCCGACTTTGCGAAACCACTGCCGGCCTTCGATGGGCGGAATCTCGAAGCCCCCGATGATCTCGTCCGGTCGAAGCACTGATTGGCGATAGCCGGTGTAGAAGCCGACAAACGGCACTCGACGCTCGCCGGCGGCGCTCAGCAGAGCCACCTGTGCCTCGGCGGCAGCCAATACCGGCAAGGTGTCACCGGCTGGGGAGCCACTGGCAACGTTGCCGCCGATGGTGCCGCGGTTGCGGATTTGCGGTCCGCCGATCTGGCGGGCGGCCGCGACAAGCATGGGCAAGCGCTGCTGCAAGATGGGCGAGCGGATGAGCTGGGCAAAGGTGGCAAGGGCGCCGATGCGAATGGTTCCCGCCCGCGTGGTATCGATGCGCGCCAGGGTCTTCAGGTTCCACAAGCTCAGGAAGCGGCGGGCAGCGAGGATACCGGCGCTGGCTGCCGCATAGACGTCGGTGCAGCCAGCGACCGGCACGAGCGGCCCTTCGTCGCGCAGAAGCTTCAACGCACCGCGCAGCGAACGCGGCTCGAAAAGCTGGCACGGCGCAAGGCTGGGGCTCACGGTCGACGCCTCCGCGATGCAGCAACCGCGCGCGTTATCGCGGCGTAGCCGGTGCAGCGACACAGATTGCCGGACAATCCTCGCCGTGCCTCGGCGGCGCTTGGCTTCCCCTCGAGGGTGGATGCGGCGAGGATCATTCCTGGCGTGCACATTCCGCACTGGACGGCCCCGTGCTCGACGAAGCGACGCTGCAGTGGATGGCGGCCTTCGAAGCCTTCGATAGTGACTACCTCGGCGCCGCGCGCGTGCGCAAAGGGGAAAAGGCAGGAGCAGACCGCTTGCCCATCGACCAGTACCGTGCAGGCGCCACACTCGCCTTCTCCGCATCCTTCCTTGGTACCGGTGAGCCCCAAGTCCTCGCGCAAGACATCGAGCAACCGCTTGAGCGGCGGCGCATCCACGTCAACTCGTTTGCCATTGAGGGTGAAACGCAAACCGTTGTCTCCGTCTTGTCTCCGTCTTGTATCGTAGTCGTTTCCGTTGCCTGGCGAGTCATTGGGTTGGCTCGTCACGGAGGCGGACACTCTTCATTAGCTGCTCCGGGACGGCAGGGATCGCGCGTACGTCGAGGCCCAGCTGACGGATCGCGTTTACCACCGCGGGCGCAGGCCCGTCCATCGGCAGCTCACCCAGACCTTTGGCCCCGAATGGACCGTGGCGATAGGGACGCTCGAGAATCGTGACGTCAAGGGGCGGCACATCGAGCGCCGACGGCACTGCGTAGTCGGCGAGATTGGCGTTTGCCATTCGACCTTCGCGCATGACCACGCGCTCGAGGAGCGCCCAGCCCAATCCCTGCACCACTCCACCCTCGATCTGCCCTCGGACGATTTGCGGATTGATCGCCTTGCCGATTTCGTGTACGGCGGTCACGCCGGCTGGTCGGACCTCGTAGGTGTCGGGATCGAGCTCCACCTCGACGACATCGCACCCCCAGGCATAGGTGCTGTAGGCGTCCCCGCGAAAGCTCTCCTCGTCCCACACCATGGCGGCTGGCCGCTCGTACTCGCTGGTGACCAGGAGCGGGCCTCCGTGGCGACGCAAATACTCTCGGGGAGTCAGACCGCCGAGACGCTTCTTCATCTCCTCGGCGCATCGTTTCAGGATGCCACCGACTATCATGCAGGTGCGCGAGGCCACGGTCGGACCACTGTCCGGGACCGATGCGGTATCGACGTCGGCAATCTCGATTGCCTGGTAGTCGACGCCGAGCGCATCAGCCACGATTTGTGCCAGGGTAGTGCGGGCGCCCTGGCCAAGCTCCGTCGAGCCAACTCGGATGCGCGCGCCCCGCGGTGTTAGCTCCAGCGAGGCCTTGGATCGAAGGCGAACCTCACCAGAGCCAGTGTACCCCGTACCGTGGAAAAACAGGGAAAGGCCAATACCACGGTTGGTACCTCGAAGTGCGCGACGCCGGCGCCGGAAATCGCTCCTGCGCACCGCTTCCCGCAGCACGGCCAGCGCGCTGGCGTCGGATCCCAGTCGTTGGCCAGTCACCATGGTGTCACCACGACGCAACGCGTTGCGCGCCCGCAGGCTGACCGGATCGAGGCCCAGTTGCTCGGCGATGCGCTCCATGTGGACTTCGACGGCGAACAGGGTCTGCGGCGCGCCGAATCCACGAAAAGCACCAGCCGGCGGAGTGTTGGTGCGCGCCACTCGACCGCGGATCCGCACGTTGTCGCAACGGTATGGTCCGACCGCGTGCAAGACGCCGCGCGAGAGCACCACCGGACTGATAGTCACGTAGGCGCCACCGTCGAAAAGCACGTCGACGTCCATGGCCAGTAGCCGGCCGTCCTCGGCCACGCCGGTGCGGTGGCGCACGATGGCCGGGTGACGCTTGGTGGTAGCCGCCATGTCCTCTCTTCGGTCGTAGACCAGCTTGACCGGCCGGCGAGCCTTCAACGCCAAGAGAGCTGCATGACCGGCAATCATCGAAGGATAGTCTTCCTTGCCTCCAAAGCCACCGCCGGTCTCGGTTTGTACGACCCGAACCTTGTCGTCGGCCAAGCCCAGTAGCACTGCCAGCGATCGACGGACAAAGAAGGGGCATTGTAGGGAGCCGTAGATGGTGATACCGCCATCCTGGGGCACGGCCACCACGGCGTTGGTCTCGAGGTAGGCGTGCTCCTGGGCACCAGTACGGTATTCGCCTTCGACGACCACGGCGGCGGCGGCGAGGCCACGTTCGACGTCGCCCTTGGCGATGTCGAGGCGCTTGAGGTCTTGCCGGGACTCCTCCGGATCCAGAACCGGCGGCCTGGCTCGCATGTCAACGTGCACCGGCGCGGCAGCCAGGCGATCGCGATCCTCGTGCGCCAAGAGGAGAATCGGCTCGGAGACGTGATTCACCTCGCGCTCGGCCAGACACGGTTGATCGTCGGCCAGCAGCAGCACCACGTTCTTCCCGGGAATGTCGCGGTAGTCGACGACGACGAAATCGTCCTCGGCGAATCCCAGGCGGACGCTCGCAATCTCGCCGTGCGCGACGGACGAACGAATCGTGCGCGCCCACAGCATGCCGGGGAACGAAAGATCGGCAGCGTAGCGTGCCTGGCCAGTCACTTTGGCTGGGCCGTCTTTTCGAGGAACGCTGCGACCTACCGCTCGCATGGAATACCCAAGCTGCCTCGGCCTAGCCACCCGTGGCCGACGGCGGATCGAAGACTGGGGAGGAAAAGCTCCACCACTGGTTGAAGGAAGCACAAACGCTCACGTATTGAAGCTCACGCATTTCCCAATTCGTGGCAATAGTCAAGATCGACCCTGGCCGGGCCGGTTAGCCGGTTTCTTGCTTCGGCCATCCAGACAGAAGCTGTCGCATCTCACCGCGCAGACAGGTGGGCTCCAGACGCTTGCTGATGCGACGCGCGGCTCGGGACAATACGTCGTGGATCTGGGCCGCCCCGCGGGTCGCCGGGTCGCCTGGGCTAGTGGTCAATCCTGGCAGTCTGGGCTATTGTCCCGAACGGTCGTTCTTCGTTCGGTTCTCGCTCGGCAGCGACCCAATACAGGAGGAGCCATGGCGATCCAGGTGCAGAGCTCTTGTGGACAGTCGTTTTCACTCAAGGACGAATTGGCAGGCAAACTAGTACAATGCCCAGCCTGCGGGGAGAATCTTCGCGTCCCAATGGTTGCGGTTGGCTCTTCGTTGCCAGCACGACTTGCGCAGCGGGTGGATCTCGATCAGGCTTTCCAGCATCAAAAGTTCCTCCTTCGCCAGAAACACTTCGCCATCTCGGACAAGTACTCGGTCGGTGACGAACAAGGGACGCCAATCCTGTTTGTCCACCGTCCCGCCCACTTGCTTCGCAACATCGGTGCTCTCTTCGCTGGGCTTGCCGCAGGCGTGCTCTGTATCGCTTTTTTCGCCAGCGTTGCGGCAGCTTTCGACGGCACGGTGGGTACAATCATCTGGCTCGTTGCCATTCCTGCTACTCTTGCGGTGGTGCTCGTTTTCGGTGTCGGTCTGTCTGCCAAACGCCATGTCACCTTCTATAGCGACGAGACGAAGACGAAGCGACTGCTGTGCGTCGAACAGGACCGGAAATGGATGCCTATCGTGGCAACCTTCACGGTGCGGGACCCTGCCGGACAGGTTCTCGGTCGACTCAGCAAGAACTACCTCTACAATTTCATTCGCAAGCGCTGGTACTGTCACGGCGCCGACGGAGTCCTGCTCGCGACGATCAAGGAGGACTCGATTATTCTTTCGCTCATGCGTCGTTTCCTTGGACCTCTGTTCGGGCTACTGCGGACGAATTTCGTGTTTCTGCGCGGCGATTCGGAGCACGTCATCGGCGAGTTCAACCGCAAGCTCACGCTCCTCGATCGCTACGTCCTCGACATGAGCGCCGATGAGAGTGGCCATCTTGACCCACGGCTGGCGATTGCCACCGGAGTAATGCTCGACACGGGGGAACGGCGCTGATGGAAGAGCCATCCGAGGAGAAGCCAATTGTCATCACCGAGGATCTCCTCGACCAGCGGGTGGACTTCGAAAAGGACATATCGCTCGTTCCTCGCGTCTCCGTGTTTCTGATCGCGGCGAACGCGATCGCCTTCCTGCTCGAGCTGGCGAAAGGCGTGCTCGACGACGCAGGATCGCTGGTCGCATTTGGCGCTCTGGAGGCGCGCGCAGTGCAGGCAGGTGAGTGGTGGCGTCTCGTGTCGGCATCCTACCTCCACGGAAGTCTGGATCACCTCCTCGGAAACCTCGTTGCGCTCTACATCCTGGGTGTGGCCTGCGAGCATGCGTTCGGTCGCCTGCAGTTCGTTCTTCTGTACTGCGTTTCCGGTCTATGCGGTTCGCTCGCCAGCTTCGCCGCGCTCGACGCCGGGATTCCCGCAGTCGGTGCCTCCGGAGCAATATTCGGTCTGATGGGTGCGGCCATCTGGGTGCTTCTGAAGAACTCCAGGCGCCTGCTGGTTCGCGACAAGCGCATCGGCGTGGTGCTGGCTTGCTGGGCCGGCTATTCGCTGCTCCTCGGCATGACCACGCCGTTTGTCGACAACGCTGCGCACGCGGGCGGGCTGGCTGGCGGACTGCTGGTTGGCAGTCAGCTCGCTCCGCAGGTTCTCCATCGCGACCGTCCGCTCTCGCGCGTCGCAGTGGTCTGCGCAGCTCTGGCGGTCTTGGTGTCAGTGAGTGCGCTACTTGTGTGGTTTTGGCATTGATAGCGCCACATCGTCGTTGGTTCTCTAGCTCCCCGCGCCACGGCGAGACGAATCGGATCGGGACGCCGGATCCGCACTGCTCGCAGTTCGTCTACATCACCCTCACGAACCAGCACTTGAGATAGTCGGTTTCCGGCACTCCTAGCAGGGACGGGTGATCGCTGGCAGCCCCTCGCCGCTCGAGCACTGCTACCTCTCGACGGGCAGCCTGACTTGCCTTGACGAGCATCTCGCCGAACGCGTCGGCGGTGACTCTGCCAGAGCAAGAGCAGGTTACCAGCAGTCCGTCACGCCGGGTGAGGCGCAGCGCCCGGAGGTTCAGCTCCTGATAGTCGCGGAGCGCTGCCCGTAGATCGCTCCTTCTCTTGGCCAGCGCCGGCGGATCGATAACGACGACGTCGAACTCTCGTCCTTGTCTCTCCATCTCCTGCAGCTCGGCGAAGCTGTCGCCGACGCGAAACTCGAGATTGGCGAGGCCAGAGAGCTCGGCATTGCGGCGGGCCCGCGCCACCGCCTGAGGATTTTGGTCGATG
The DNA here is from genome assembly GCA_043801535.1 of Pseudomonadota bacterium. Classification (GTDB taxonomy): domain Bacteria; phylum Myxococcota_A; class Polyangia; order Haliangiales; family SHYZ01; genus JAZDLZ01. Next base: position 1,458 of record JAZDLZ010000680.1, on the reverse strand, counting down.
GCAGTTACCTGGCTCGCCCTGGTGGCAAGCGCGAGGGCGAATCCTCCGTGATAGGCAAAGGCATCGAGCGCCAGACCCTTGCCAAGCTCGGCCGCCCGCTGATGGTTCTCTCGCTGGTCGAGAAAGCCGCCAGTCTTGGCGTCCTCGAGCAGGTCCAGCTCGAGGAGGGTAGTGCCTTCACGAGCTCGAACCAGCGTCGATCCGGCGGCGTCTCCTCGCAGAATGCCTTTTCGGCGCGGCAGGGCTTCTTGATCCCGCAACGAGCCGTCGTTGCGCTCGACCACCAGGCGTGCCTGGTACTGGCGGGCGAGCAGCGCCGCGACCTGGTCCTCCCGGCGATCCATGGCCACCGTCGCGGTGCTGATCGTGAAGGCCTCCCCGTAGCGATCGACGAACAGTCCGGGCAACAGGTCAGCCTCGCCATTGACCAAGCGATAGGCCGAGCCGGTCTTGGCCACTGCCTCGCGCCTGGCGAATGCCCGCTCGATCCTCTGCACCAAGAGCTCCTCGGAGAAGGGGACGTGCTCCCGTGACCGAAGGTAGACGCGAAGCGCGATCGGCGCCGGTGGATCGATCCAGAATGCCGACCCCAGCAAACGCCGGCGCTGGTCGAGCACGGCGACGACGTCGGATCCGGGCGGCGGGCCGCTCACCACGTCGCCGCGGAAAATCCACGGATGCCCACCCTGTGCTCTGGCAGCCCCACGCGGGGATACGACGGCAACGAGACTTCGATCGCTATTCATGTGGGGATGGCCTTTCGTCGCGCACCAGGTCGTGAATGGCTCGACAAGAAATCACAGACGCGGATCAACTGGCTCGCTGAATACCGCCATCTGAGTTGGAGCTCCGACCATTGCATCCTCCGCGCCAACCGGAAGGAAGCGGACAGCGTAGCCATAGCGTGCTGCCACCCGATTCGACCATGCAGCGAACTCGGCACGGGTCCACTCGAACCGATGATCGCGGTGCCGGAATCGTCCACTCGACAATCCGTCGAGCTTCACGTTGTACTCGACGTTGGGGGTGGTCACTACTATGCATCCCGGTCGGGCGAGCCCGAATACGGTCCGCGCGAACGCGGCCAGCCGTGGTGGATCGAGGTGCTCGATGACCTCCACGATCGCCGCCGCATCGAAACCCGCGAGGCGCCTGTCGTGGTAGGTGAGAGAGCTCTGCAGCAGTCTCACCCGCGCTCGCTGTTTCTCGGGCATCCGCTCCAGCTGGAGCCGGTCGCTGGCGATCTCGAGGGCGCGGTGGGAAACGTCGATTCCGACGATCTCGACGAATGACTTCTCCTTGAGCAAGGCACGGATGAGCGCCCCTTCGCCACAGCCCAGATCGAGCACTCGGCTTGCCCCGCTCTGCTTGAGGGCAGCAAGCACTGCGCCTATGCGCTGTTCGTTCAGACTGATGCGCCTCTCCAGCTCGACCTCCTCCTGAGCATGGACGGCTCGA
>JAZDLZ010000659.1:0-4884 GCA_043801535.1 Pseudomonadota bacterium | reverse complement strand
CTCTTTGGCTTTCGCCAGCAGATCGTCCTTGCTGGCGCCGTAGACAACGTCCAGAGGATCGATCACGTTGCCTCTGGTCTTGGACATCTTCTCGCCTTTCTCGTCGACGACCATGGCGTGCAAGAAGACGATCCTGAACGGCGCTCGCTTCAGGAAATGAAGGCCCATCATCATCATTCTGGCGACCCAGAAGAACATGATGTCGAAGCCGGTTTCCATGACCGAGTTCGGATAGAAGGTGCGCAGGTCCCTCGTCTTGTCCGGCCAGCCCAGCGTCGAGAACGGCCACAACGCCGACGAGAACCAGGTGTCGAGCACGTCATCGTCCTGAGCCAGGCTGGTACCACCGCAGCGAGGACAGACCTCGGGGTTCTGCCTCGCCACGACAAGCTCGGCGCAGGATTGGCATGTCCATGCCGGAATCCGGTGCCCCCACCAGAGCTGGCGCGAGATGCACCAGTCCTTGATGTTGTGCATCCAGTGCATGTAGGTCTTGGTCCATCCCTCCGGCACGAACTTGGTCTCGCCTTCCTCGACGGCGGCGATGGCAGGCTTGGCCAATGGCGCGGTGCGAACGAACCACTGCAGCGACAGCATCGGCTCGACGACAGTTCCACAGCGCCCGCAGCGACCCAGCGGAAGAACGTGCGGCTCGGTCTTGATCAAGTAGCCGCCCGATTCGAGATCGGCGAGCACCGCTGCCCGTGCAGCTTGCACGTCGAGCCCGCGGTAGCGCTCCGGAGCCGGAGCGACGACGTGCCCCTCCAGATCGAGAATCGAAATCTGCTCCAGACCGTGGCGGAGTCCCGTCTCGAAATCGTTCATGTCGTGACCCGGGGTGACCTTTACCGCCCCGGTACCGAATTCCATCGAGACCAGCTCGGCATCGCCCACGATCGGTATTTCCCGACCCACCAGCGGCAGCAGCGCTTTCTTGCCGATCAGGTGCCGATAGCGTGGATCATCGGGATGGACCGCGACCGCGGTATCGCCAAGCATGGTCTCCGGCCTGGTCGTCGCTACGACGAGCCTCTCTCCCGAGCCCGCTACTGGGTAGGCAATGTGCCAGAGCTGCCCCTGCTCTTCCTTGGTTTCGACCTCCAAGTCGGACAGGGCAGTACGGCAGCGCACGCACCAGTTGATCAATCGGCGTGCGCGATAGATCAGCCCCTCCTCGTAGAGCGTGACGAAAGCTTCCCGCACGGCTCGTGACAATCCCTCGTCCATGGTGAAACGTTCGCGCTTCCAATCCAGGGAAAAGCCGAGGGATCGCATTTGCTCGACGATGCGGCGTCCGTGCTTGTCTTTCCAGGCCCAGACCTGCTTCTCGAACTCGTCACGGCCGAGATCGTGTCGTGTCTTGCCATTGGCGCGCAGGAGATTGCGCTCGACGACGACTTGCGTGGCGATTCCGGCATGATCGGTACCGGGCAGCCACAGGGTGTTGTACCCCTGCATCCGTCGCCAACGAACGAGAATATCCTGTATCGTGCCAGTGAGCGCGTGCCCGATGTGGAGCGAGCCAGTGATGTTGGGAGGGGGTAGGACGATGCAGTAGGGCGCCCGCGCGGCAGCCGCGTCGGCGGAAAAATAGTCCTGCTCGCGCCAGAAGCTGTACCACTTCGCTTCGACCTCGAGTGGGCTGTATGCTTTCGGAAGCTCGCGTCTCGTCATAGGACACACCAATTTTGCATCTTGCCGCAAGGCGGGTGGCGGGTGGCGGCGGCACGACTTGCTGGCCGCTCACCGCTCAGGGGGTGTTCTTCTTCTGAATCAGTCTCTCGAGCTCCTGCTTGATAATCGTTTCCGCGAGCTCGGGGACTACTTCCCAGGCAATCTTCTCGATGATTTCTCGAGACAGCTTGGCGATGGCATCATACTCTGCGCCGCGCGCGTCCCGCGGTGCCGCCACAGGCGCGGGCGCGGGTGCTGCTGCCGGTGCTGCCGGCGAAGGTACAGGTGCCTGCTCGACCTTGGCAGTGGGAATGCCAGCAGGTGCGCGAGCTTGCAGCGAGGTAATTCCGCTGGCTGCGGCTGCGCCAGCTCCCAACCCACCGCCCATTCTCCCCGCCTGGCCCCCCGCCTGGCTCGGAGCACCTGCCGGGGCCACCGAAGCTGGCGCCGATATCGGGGCATACGTGTGGGCTGGTGCTGGTCCAGACCCAGGAATGCCAAGTGCTGGGGTATGGCCAAGGGGTGGCCTTGTTGTCGTCGCCGCCGGCGCACCGACCACGCGGGCAGCCTGCGATGATCCGGCCTGCCCCGGAACCGTCACTGCCCCTGTTGGAGCGCGCGTTGGAACAAACGGCGCACCGCCACCAGGTGGCAACACCACCGCCGGCATGCCCATGATCGTTGCCGATCGCGGAGCTGCCGCTCCAGTGCCGCCAGCAGCAGGATGAGCCGATCCAGTTGGTTGCGGAACCATGCCAGGGCGAACCGTTCCGGGCGCGGGCCTCGCTTGTGGCCGCATCGTGGCCACGCCAGGCTGCGCACCCTTGATCAAGGGTGCCCGCGGAAGCCCAGTCGGAGCCCTCAAACCACCTGCTGGTTGACCAGCCACTGGGCCTGCTCCCTGAGCCGGCAAAGGTCCACCTACCGGGCGACCCGCCCCAGCCGTTGCTACGCTGGCGACTGGCACAGCCGACGGCACTGGCCTTGCCCCGCCCATCCCAGCCGGACCCACGCCTGCCGGTCGCTGCTGCATGGCCGGCGCTGCCGGTACCGCAGCACCGGCTGGACGCGTCATCGGCGATCCCTGCATCCCAGTACCGCCAGCACCAACCGGGGATGGCGAAACCCCCGGCACCGGCCGCATAGCCTGTCCCGGCCTCGCTTGCTGGTGTCCTTCGACCGCGCTAGCTGCGCCTGCTGCCGGAGCGGCAGGCGACGACGGGGAAGCTGGTGCTCCTGCTTGGGCGGGCGCTCGCGCTGGGGGAGCAACAGTCGGACCACTCCTCGAGCCCGCGCGGGACATGATCTCTTCGACTTTGTCGAGGAGCGCCTGAGTGTCCCACGGTTTGATCGTGTGCCCGTCAACACCTGCAGCCCGTCCTCGGGCGTCGTCATAGGGCTGCGAATTACCGCAAAGGACTACCACTGGGACTATCCGCGTGGCTGCGTCGGATCGAAGTGCCTGGCAAAGGTCGTAGCCCGTCTTGCCTCCCGGAAAGACCACGTCCGAAAAAATCAAGTCGGGTCGTAGCTGCTTCGCCTTGGCAAGCCCCTCATCTATGGTTGCCGCGCCAACGACCTGATAGGAAGTGTGCCGGAAGGTGATCTCCACCATCCTCTGAATGGTCACACTATCGTCGACGCACAGAAGCTGCTTTGGCATCGTGCTGTTCCGAGCTCGTGGGTTTTCTGTGGAGTAGCACGCAACGTGCCGCAGTGTCAACGAAACCGCCACCACGGACGCCATCGCGGACGTAAAACCCTCTGACCGAGCCTGGCCGACAGCCAACTTGCCTGGAGTTGCCAGCGTTCCGCGTACAAAGACGCACACCAACCTTCCTTGGTGACAAAGGGCGATTCATCGACCAAGACAACGTCGAGAAAAGGATGGCGAGAGCATAATCGAATACAATCGCCGGCCTTGCGCACCTCGGACTTCAACTACGATCTTCCCAGCGAGCTCATCGCTCAGCATCCGGCAGCGCAACGCGAAGACGCGCGGCTCATGGTGCTCTCTTCCGACGACAACGGTCCGCGACACCGTCGATTCAGCGAGCTGTGCTCGCTGCTACCAGCTGGCGCACTTCTGATCGTCAACGACACCAAGGTGATCCCGGCGAGGCTCAAGGCAACGAAGCCTACTGGTGGGAAGGTCGAAATCCTTCTCTGTGAACGCGAGAGCACCGAGACTGCCTCGGGCACGGTTTCCGAGACGTGGCGTTGCCTGATCAAGTCGCACCGTCGACTCTCACCCGGCACACTACTATCGCTACTCGCACCTGATGCCAAGCCGAGCCCCCTTCTTGCGCCACCAACGGTGCGCTACCTCGGCCGTGATGGCGCCCGTATTCGCACCAGTGACCGCACCAGTGACCGCAGCAGTGGCGACGCCGGGATCGGCGACACCGGTGACGGCGACACCGGTGACGGTGACGCCGGTGACGGTGACGCAAGAATCGAGATCGGCTTCGCCGCCGATTCGAGTCTGCTCTCCCTCCTCGAGCAATGGGGCGCAGTGCCACTGCCGCCCTACATCGAACGAGCCGAAGGAGCCACGAACGTCGACCGCCAACGCTACCAGACAGTCTACGCCTGTGCTCCCGGGGCAGTGGCAGCACCGACTGCCGGATTGCACTTCTCGCCGCAGCTCCTCGACGACCTTCGTGCAAGCGGATTCGAGCTGGCGAGCATTACTCTCCACGTCGGTCCAGGCACTTTTTCCCCGGTCCGCAACGAAGACCCAAGCTCCCACGTCATGCACCGGGAACGCTTCTTCGTCCCCGCCGAGACTGCCGCCGCTCACGCCCGTGCCCGTGCCGCCGGGAAACCAATAGTTGCGGTGGGAACCACCGTAGTACGAACACTCGAAAGCGCGTGCGACCACTCTGGCGCCTTGACGATCGGACCAGGCGAGACACGATTGTTCATCACCCCGGGCTACCGAGTCAGAACCTTCGACTCGCTCGTGACCAACTTCCATCTTCCTCGGTCGACCCTGCTCATGCTGGTCTGCGCTTTCGCGGGAACCGAACGGGTTCTCGCAGCCTACCGAGAGGCGGTCTCTCTCGGCTATCGATTCTTCAGCTATGGAGACGCCATGCTTCTCAGCGCGGCCGGCGGGCCGCAACCAAAGGGCAGCCCGCGCGCCGCGCTGTCGATCCCCACGGGGCGTGCCGCCCCGCCCCATCGAGGGAACCTCGACGGGGTCCC
>JAZDLZ010000642.1:0-4892 GCA_043801535.1 Pseudomonadota bacterium | reverse complement strand
CACCAATTGGGTGGTCGCCCGGGAGATGACGCGCCGCGGTTCCCCTCCTCGGAGAGGAGGGGCGGAGGGGTGGTCTTGAGGCGCGCTAGCGCCGGATCAGGCGCGGCCTTCGGCCGCGTAGAACCAGCACTCGATTTGGTTCAACCACGAGCAGTGCTTGGGCGTGTAGACGAACTGCACCCGATGCGACCCGTCGACGCAATCGTCTGGAATATCATCACTTTTCGGCGACGCAACGAATAGCCGTTGACGCCGCGCCAATGCCGGTGCACCCTTTGCCACTTGACGTCGCCAATCACCGCTGCATAACGGAGCGGCCACCACTGTGGCGTCACATGTAACGATGGACGTGTTTTCGGGCTGCAACATAATGCCACGGGCATTCCACGAACCGGTCATTGCGATCGGCAATTTCGACGGCGTGCACGCCGGCCACAAACAGCTTCTCGCTCGAGCCATAGAATCCGCGCGGGCTAGAAAGGGTGAGGCGATTGTGCTCACGTTCGATCCTCACCCAGTCAAGGTGTTGGCCCCGGCTGTGGCACCCCCTCTGATTACGACGACGGCACGCAAACTGACGCTGTTCGACTATTACGGCATGGATGCTTGCGTGGTCGAGCCCTTCACCGAGGTTTTCGCCCAGAGCACGCCCGAGGAGTTTGTGGATTCGGTCTTGATTGGTCGGCTCGGAGCGCGCGAGGTGGTCGTCGGCCACAATTTCACCTATGGGCGCCATCGCCTGGGGAATGCCAATACGCTGGTAGCAGCGGGAAGAACAAGGGGGTTTGCGGTACACGTGGTCCAGCCGGTGACAGTGGCGAGCACCGCCGTCTCGTCGACGAGGATCCGCGAGCTTGTCCAAGGAGGTGACGTCCAAGGCGCCAGCTTGCTTCTCGAACGGCCGTTCGACGTGGAAGGCGAGGTCGTGAGGGGTGCAGGGAGAGGTCGGCAGCTTGGAATCCCTACCGCCAATCTGCTCACCGAGAACGAGCTGTTGCCCCGCCCAGGCGTCTATGCCGGCCGTGCGCTCATTCTCGGCGACGACTCGACGTTCCCGGCGGTGATCAATCTAGGAACCAACCCGACATTCGCTGCCGATCGTCAAACCAACGACCAAACCAACGACCAAACCAACGACCAACCAGACAACGACAACCAGACGATCAACCAGACGATCAACCAGACAAACGGGCACTCGGACGGCCACCACACGAACAACCAGCTGAGCCTCGAAGCTCACCTGCTTGGCTATGAAGGAAACCTCTACGGGAAACGGCTGCGAGTAGTCTTTCACTCTTGGTTGCGCGGAGAGACGCGTTTCCCCTCGGCAACTGCCCTAGTGGAGCAGGTGCAAAGGGACATCGCGACCGCCCGAACAAGACCAGCACAAGACCCGAACAAGAACTGGTGGAGCAAACCCCATGAGCAACGATAGCGACAGGAAGAGAGATGGGCTGCTAGGCCAGGCCCGCCAATTTGCCAAGCGGACGCTCGCCAAGGCAGCAGAGACGCTCACCAAGGCGGCAGGAGTACCGCTCGACCAATTCGCCTTTGCTGGGTCGGGATCCGACTCACGACGTCCCCCCGTCGGACGAACAGCCACTTCTGGCGAAACTCGCACCACGGCAGCGACGACTAGCAAGGATCAGCCCGCCCGAGCCAGCGACACAGGAGCGTTGCCGCGCTCGAGCCAAGAAAAGGCCAAGATGGCCGCCGGCAGCTCCTTGCGGTCGCCTGCCGGTGCACGGACTGCACCGGATCCGGCCACGGTCGCCGGCGAGCAGACGACGTCGACTGGGGACAAGCCGCCAGCGACATCTGCTGCTGCTGCCGCCACCGCAGCAGCAACGGTGCCGCCGCCATCGCGAGCAGTGACGCCACCGCCACCGCCACTGCAGTCTTTCCAGCCGCCACCGCCACCGAACGAACCACAAAACGAACCGTTCGGACTCCTCGATCTCGAAGAACCGCCAGAGATCTATGGTGTCGACGAGGTGACGATCATTCCTCGCGATCCCTACTATCTGTTTGCCTATTGGGAGATCACCGCCAAGGGACGTGCTGCTGCCAGGGCGGCTCTGGGCAGCGACGGAACACTGGTCTTGCGGCTGTATTCGGCGGCGGTGAAGCAACAAGAGCAGCACGCGGATACTCTTGTCTACGACATCCCCGTCGATTGGGAGCACGGCCGCCGCTATTTCCCAGCGCCGAGACCAGGGGCCTACGTCACCTTGGCGGTCGGCCTTCTTGCCCCAGACGGAAGATTCGCTCCGATTGCTCACAGTCCGCAAGCACGAGTACCCACTCTCGAGCCTGGACCGGATGGTCCGATCGAATGGATGGAGGTCAAGCCAGTGCTCCACCGCGGTACGAGACTCGAGCCTCCTCGAGTGGCAGTCGAAGGTCCGGCAGTCGACGTTCCTGGTGCGCCGATGCTGCCTCCGAAGGCGCTCGTGCCTCGCTGGTTCGAGGGTATCTGGCAACACTTGGCTGGCAGCCAAGTCCCAATCAGAGCTGGCGAAATGGGAGAAATCGGGCCAGAGGCTCGAATCCAAATGCCGTCCTGGGAGGAAATGCCCTCCTCGCCGTGGCTCTGGTGGCCCGGCCTTGCCTCGGGTGGAATGGCAGTGGCATCGGGCGGCTTGGGGTTAGGAACTGCACTGCAATGAGCTCGTCTGAAAACGCCATTGGTGATTTGGCGATTGTACTGCACGCACACCTGCCATACATCCGGCATCCCGAATACCGCTATCACCTCGAGGAAAACTGGCTGTACGAGGCAGTGACGGCAACGTACTTGCCGCTTCTCGACACTTTTCGTCGCCTGGCAAAGGATGGAGTGCGGTTCAAGGTTACCATCACGCTGTCGCCTCCTTTGGTGGAGATGCTGCGTGACGATCTTCTCAAGATGCGAACCGCATCCTATCTCGACCGGCTTCTCACGCTCGGAGAGCAAGAACGCCGCCGCACCGAAGGCGATGCGACCTTCCACTACCTCGCTGGCTTCTATCTGGAGCGCTATAGCAGACTGAAAGCGCTTTACGACGAGCTGCGCGGGGATTTGGTGACCGGGTTCCGCCAGCTTCAGGACGACGGCTTTCTCGAAATCATGACCGTCGCCGCAACCCACGGATTCATGCCCACCATTCGCGAGCCAATTGCTCGGCGGGCGCAGATCCAGATGGCGGCGAGACACCATCACCAGCACTTCGGCCGATGGCCGCGCGGCATTTGGCTGCCGGAGTGCGGCTACGTGGACGGCGTCGAGGACTTTCTGGCCGAGGCTGGGCTGCGCTACTTCCTCGTCGACTCCCACGCCCTACTGTGCGGGCAGCCGCGGCCGCCCTTCGGAGTCGCTGCCCCGGTGTTCACCAGGGCAGCAGTCGCTGCCTTTGGCCGCGACATCGAATCGTCCAAGCAGGTGTGGTCGGCGCAAGAAGGCTATCCAGGCGACGGGGTGTACCGCGAATTCTACCGCGACGTCGGCTTTGACCGACCACTCGAGGAGATTCGTCCGTTCATCCACCCGGACGGAATCAGAGTGAACACCGGCTACAAGTACTTCCGCGTGACCGGCAAGGTCGATCTGGCCCACAAAGAGCCATACAACCCGGACTGGGCGAGAGAGCGAGCGGCGACACACGCCGGCAACTTCGTGTTCAACCGCCAGCAGCAAGCCAAATGGCTCGCCCAACACATGGATCGGCGTCCGATCATCGTCTCGCCGTACGACGCCGAATTGTTTGGCCACTGGTGGTTTGAGGGTCCCGACTTTCTCGAGCTCCTCTTCCGCAAGATCCACTTCGACCAGCAAGCAATCCGGCTAACGACGCCAGCCGACTATCTCGAGGAGCATCCGGTCAACGCGGTCTGCCAAGTCGCTCCCTCGAGTTGGGGCGATGGCGGCTTCTCCGCCGTGTGGATCGACGGTCCCAATGATTGGATCTATCGGCACCAGCACCGGATCGAAGCCCGCATGATCGAGCTTGCCCGCAACCATGCAGACGGCTGCCCAGAGCTCGTCAAACGAGCGCTCAATCAGGCAGCACGCGAGCTACTGCTATTGCAGTCCAGCGACTGGGCATTCATCCTCAAGACCGGAACGGCAACTGGCTATGCAACCGCCAGAGTGAAGGCTCACATCGCCCGATTCCGTCGGATCGACCGCGATATCACCTCTGGCCAGATCGACGAAGGATGGCTAGCCGATCTCGAGCGGCGAGACAACGTCTTTTCGGCGATCGATTACCGACTGTACGCCAGATAGGGTCGCCTAGAAGCGGACAGTGCGCTACCCTCCCTGCATGGCACGCATTCCTCTGGTAGTTGGCAATTGGAAGCTCTTCAATACCGTGGCCGAGTCGCTGTCTCTCGTCAGGGAGCTGCGCGAACGGCTGGCTGGCAAGATTGGCAGCGGCGGCAGTAGTAGCGGTTGTTGTTGCTGCGCCGGTGCCGGTACCGGCGCCGGGGCGGGCGAGGCGGCGGGGAGTGGTGTTCAAGTCGAAATCGGCATTGCGCCGGTATTCACCGCTCTGTATCCAGTCGCCAAGGCACTCGAAGGTTCGGGAATCCGCCTGGCTGCCCAAGACTGCTTCTGGGAAAATCAGGGAGCATGGACGGGAGAGGTTTCCGCCCCACTTCTGCGCGACGTGGGTTGTTCGTACGTGATTGTCGGCCACTCCGAGCGAAGGCAGCACTTCGGCGAGCAGGACGACGCGGTGGGACGCAAGGCGAAGGCTGTTCTCGACGCTGGTCTGTCTCCGATTATCTGCATTGGCGAGACAGAGACGGAGCGCGACGCAGGCAAGACCTTCGATCGTCTGGACGAACAACTCCGGGGTGCTCTTGCCGGAATAGTCGCATCCCAAGCACCGAGGGTAGTGATCGCCTAC
>JAZDLZ010000625.1:0-4746 GCA_043801535.1 Pseudomonadota bacterium | reverse complement strand
GGGGAAGTTCGCCCGACCAAGTCGTTGCAGTAGGCCTTGGTCGCGCCCCCGGCCACTTGGAGGCCAGGGCCGGGTGTGTCCCGCCTCCCGCTATTTGTCAGCATTCTGCCTGAGATCGACGTCAGCCACCTGAGCAGGGCTGAGCTGCTTTTGATCTGAGTAGGGAGGTCGTCCCTCCTTCTTCTTCAGTGGTCCTGGTTCCTTTTGATTGAGTCTTCTTCCCTCGTCCACCCGGAGTCGTTCGGACTTTGAGCGGGTACGACGTCAGTCTTTCGCGGTGTAAAATGAGTCCGCCCCTGTACGGCAACGTGTTGGAGCACTCCGCACAGGGGCAGAAAGAATGAGGCCGCCATGCCAAGCGCACGACACCCTCGAAGCAAGTATGCCAGCAGACCTCCTTCTTGCCGAGGCTGCGGAGCTCCCTCTTGGTGGAACGGCTCTCGGATCGTCGCTCCCGTTCGACAGTCCCTGGAAGGACAGGCGGAGCACAAACCCGAAACCATCCGGCGCAGGGCCTGCTGTTCGTCGAAGAGCTGCCCCATGGGGAGCCGGACCGTCTACGAGCAGGATGACTACCCTCATCGGGTCTTTCAGCTCGACGTGGTTGTCGCCGTCGTCGCCATGGTCGGCTACGGGGCGGCTACGATGACTGCCGCCGCGAGGACTCACCTCTGCTCCCGCGACAGCGTTCGACGGTGGAGACATCGGATCGCATCTTTGGCCGACCCGCGTGATCTCGAGCGGCTCTGTGCCCGGATCGATTCGACAGGGTTGCCGCCGCCCGTCGCCCCCGAACCGCAGGACCGAGCCGCGCGCATGCTTCTTCTGCTCGATCACCTGGCTCACCTCTTGGCGACCCGAGGTGTCGAGCTGCCTCGGCACGCCACCGGACCGGTCCGTCTGCTGACCGACCGGCTCAAACGGTTCGGCGAGGTTTTTTACCTGACAAAACCATCCCCGCCCTTGCGCGCTGACCTGGCCTCGCTCGGCCTGTAGACCAGGAGGTATGGCTGACTCAGAAGAACGACGCCTCACGATTGCATCGTTTCGCTACCGGGTGATCGCCGACGCGGTCGAGGCCCAAGGCGGCGGTGTGGCTGCGGCCGTCGCGGAGGCCGCCGGCCGGTCCTATCACGGGCCCAGCGGGCTCGTGGTCCAGGTCACCGAGCGTACCCTTTGGCGTTGGCCGGAGGCATATCGCCGAGGGGGGCTGCCGGCGTTGCAGCCCAAAACACGACAGGACCGAGGACGACTCGTCGCCTTCGGCCCGGAAGTGCTCGACCAGGCCGCAGCTCTGCGTCGGGAAAACGAGCAGCGACCCACCAAGACGATCATCGACATTCTGGAGCGTCAGCAGCGTGTGAGCAAAGGCGAGCTCGCCCGCTCCACCCTCGACCGGCATCTCGACCGCCTGGGGCTCTCACGCCGACGGCTCCATCGGCTCGGCAGGAAGACTTTCGGCAAGATCCTGACCTCTGCGCCCTTTGAGCTGATCATCGCCGATTTCCACCACGGACCTTACGTCCGAGTGGAAAGCGACGACCGAGCTCGAAAGGCGCTCCTGCTGATCTTCATCGACCACTTCAGCCGCTACGTTCCAGAGGGTCGTTACTACCTGCACGAGGACTTCGCGGCGCTGCGGTTCGGCTTTCGCCGAGTGCTGCTGGCTTTCGGCTGCTTTGGTTCGCTCTATGTGGACAACGGTCCCAGTTTTCAGAGCTCCAGGTTCCACGCCGCCTGTTCCCACAAGCTGATCGACATTCGGCTGGTCCACTCCAAGCCGTATGTCGCCGAGGGACGCGGCCTCTGCGAGCGGTTCAACCGCACCGTCAAGGAGCAGTTCGAGAGCGAGGTCAGAGCCCGGGACGAGCTCCTGACTCTTGATGAGCTCAACGCCTATTTCGAGGCTTGGCTCGCCGAGCGCTACCACCAAGACGCCCATTCCGAAACCGACGAGCCGCCGGTAGAACGATTCCGAAACACGCCGCCGATGCTGCAGGTCGCCCCGGACCTCTCGATCATCGAAGAGCTGCTCCGGCTCCGACATGGCCGCACCGTTCACAAGAAGTGGAGCACCGTCGAGGTCGGCGCCGTTCGCTACCTCGTCGACTCGGCTCTACGCGGGCGAAAAGTCCACGTCCTCTATGATCCCTTCGACCCCGGCTATGTGCTCATCGAGTTCGACGGTCGAATCGTCCGGCGCGCCCTGCCTCAGAAGCCGGGTCACTTCCCTCCACCCGAGCCGCAGCCCGCTGTAGCCCCTGGGCCGAAGACCGACTACCTCGCGATCCTGCGGGAGGACTACGAGAAGCGAGCTCGGGCTGAGCTTTCCGCTCTGAAGCTCCAGCCTCCACAGGCCCAACCGGAGCTTTCTTCGGAGGCCCTGGTCGAGCTGGTCGAGGGCTGTCGGGGATGCCGGCTCACTGACCGCGAACGCTCGTCAGTTGCCGTCCTGTTTCGCAAATTTCGTCCCATCGAACCGCAAGTCGCCTGTTCGGCCTTCGACGGTATCCGACGGCGACTTGGCACCTCGCTTCATCTGCGCGTCTACCTCGACGCCTTTCAATCGACACTGGTGCGACAGCGCACCGAAGGAGGAAAGAAAACATGACTCTCGAAGAACACTTCCAGCTCGCCCGACCGCCTTTTCCCAAGGCCGCCGGCCGGGACGGCCTGCTGATGACACCAGGGCTCACGCAGGTCATCAAAAAGCTCCGATTCGCCATTGGTCGCGACACTATTGCCATGCTCATCGCCGAGAGCGGCTGTGGGAAAAGCACTGCACTGAGCCTCTTTTCTCGAACCCTCGATGCTGCCAGCTATAACGTCATCTCAACCTCGATGACCACCCTGAGTCCTTTCAGCTTTATCGCTCATCTGGTCGCCGGTACCGGATTGCCCGGACGACGCTTCAAAGGCGAGACGGCAGCCGCCTTCCTCATGCACCTACGATCGCAACCAAAACGGACCATTATTCTTGTCGATGAGGCTCATAAACTCCCCGACGACTCTCTCGAGGACCTCAGGCTGCTGACCGCCGACAACCTCGACCAAGCCAGCCCTTTCTCCCTGATCTTAGTGGGACAACCCCTGCTCCGCGAACGCCTGGCCGAGCCTGCCCATTACGCCCTCTGGCAGAGGATTGGCGTCAAGCTCCGCCTCCGACCCCTGACCGAACACGAGGTCGGACCTTTCCTCGACCACCACCTGAAGGCCGCCGGCGCGGCACACAAGCCCCTCTTCGAGTCTGAGGCCGTGGCCGAGATCTTCCACCACAGCCGAGGCATCCCCAGACTGGTCCGGAACCTCGCTCTCGACGCCATGCTCGCGGCTATGGAGGCCGGCTCCAAGTCCGTCGGCGCCCAGGCGGTGGCTCAGGCCGTCATCGAGATGGATCTCGACTGATGCCAGAGAGACTCCGGGCGCTCCGAGCGCCGATCATGCCCGAGAGAACCCGTCGGATCGGCGGTGAGAGCTTCTCTTTCATCCCTCATCGCTTCCTCCGTGACGGCTTCCTCTCGGCGATGAGTCGTGACGAGCTCGCCCTGTACATATTCTTGGTCGTGGCTGGGAACCGAGAAGGGGTGAGCTTCTACCGCTACGATGCAATCTGCTCCAGCCTGGGGATGATCCTCGACGACTACCTCACAGCCCGAAAGGGGCTGATCGAAAAGAATCTGATCGCCTTCGATGGAACACGCTTCCAGGTGCTTTCGCTGCCAGACCGACCCCCGCAGAGTCATCGTGCTCCGCTGACGACTGACGACGATCTCGAACGACACGATCCCGCCACGATTTGCTCGATCACGAGCAAGTGGTTCAAGACTCGTTAGCCCCCACAATCAACCCCAACATCTTCACCGACGCCTCCACTTCGGCCACAGGCTGACATCGATCGTGAGCTATTTACTGACAACAAGCGTGGGACCTAACACCTGTCGAGCTCGGCGGCGAAATCGATCCGGGGCAATGACCGGTCCTTGTCGGTGAGCGTCCGATTGAGCTGCTGGGCCGACCAACCAGCCCGGCGAGCGTGGTGACGGAGCCATTTCAGGAGATCCGAGGCCCCCCTTTTTCCCCGAGGTCATATCGGGTGAACACGGCGTGAACCTGCTGCGCAGTGATGGGTGGGGCATGGCCGTGCAGCAAGCGCACCACCTGCGCCGGGCCGGACCCGGGGTGGCGCACCAGTGCCAGCAGCACTTGGATGACGACGGCGTCGTCCAGATCCTCGCCCGGACCGGCGGCAGCGAGTCGGCGCCTCTCCACCAACTCCCGGCGCCTGGCAAGCTGCTCCGTGCGGACCATGGCCTCGGGGTGCAGGTACACATAGATGGCCTCGACCTGCTCCCGGCTCACCTCCTGGTCGTGTACCAGGCTCAGCAGCGTGTTGTGGACTCGTATCCGAAGCCAATCGGCCAGCTCCCGGTGGGTGGCACCGACCTCGGACTCACACACCATCCGGCGGACTGTGGCCTTGAGGCTGCCGTCCTTCGAGAAGTGGATGTCGCCGATGTTCCACAGCCCCATCCGGTCGCAGCGCGATGGGTCGTAGAGGCAGTAGTAGCCGCCGTTGTGGTTATAGCTGCGGCGGTACGGTACGCGCCGCAGGTGTCGGAAGGCCGTCATCGCCGTTACCCCGCCCAATGCCTCTCGGATGGTCGAAAGGTCGACCACCGTCTTCTGCTCGAAGAGCTTCATCAGCGTGTCATGAGATCGTGGCATGGCTCGGCTCCCAAGGATCTG
>JAZDLZ010000605.1:0-6884 GCA_043801535.1 Pseudomonadota bacterium | reverse complement strand
ACGAGCGCATACGGCACGAACGTCGTGCAGTTCACTGATTTCATCGATTCATTCGTCAATGGAGGCTGTGGACTGGATGGTGGCTGTGCGCGCAATTGCGCAAGCCCGGATCCCGATTGCCCGTGTGCCGAGGACGGATTCTGCACCGAGCTCTGCACGGACACCAACAACGATCGCGATTGCCCGTATGGCTGCTCACAAGACGGCTATTGCGCGCCCGAGGGCTGCCCCAAGCCGGACCCGGATTGCCCGCGCTGTGATGGCGACGGCAAGTGTGCAGCCGATTGTTCGAGCCACGACCCAGATTGTGTGGCAGTGGGTAGCCGCTGCGACGCCGACGAGCAGTGCGATCACCGTATTTGCCTGCCTGCACCCGACGAACCGCGCATCTCCTATTGCACCAGACAATGCGACCCCGAAGACGCCGACTGTCCGGCAGGAATGACCTGTGAATCGAGCGAAGGCTCCGCCGTCTGCATGTTCGTCTCGCCAACTCCGGGAGCGTTCGGCTCGGTCTGCGCGAGCGACGATAGCTGCATTACTGCTCATTGTCTCCCGGTCGAGGAACGATTGATCTGCACGGATTTGTGTCAGGCTACGGCGTGTCCACAGGGGTACGAGTGCTGGCAACCGGGCACCGGACAACCCTATTGCGTGCCAGGATCCTCAGGCCAGTCGCCGACAGGCCAGTGTGCGATCATCGTCGGCGGGCGCGGCTCTGGCAGCCCATCGACAATGGTGCTAGCTCTGTTCGTCTTGACTCTTCTGCTTGGTACCCTGCGCTATCCCGCCAAATAGCCTTCTCCCAGAAGGTGCTCGGCAACGAGGATTGCACCGCGGGCAGCGCCCATCTTGGTGTTGTGTGAGACGAGCACGTACTTCCAGCCGTTCTCGAAGCAGCTATCCTGCCGCAGTCGACCGACGCTAGTGGTCATGCCGTCCTCGGCGTTGCGATCGAGGCGCGGCTGCGGCCGGAAAGGATCGTCGAGAACGCGGATCAGGTGTCGTGGCGAGGATGGATAGTTCCGGGCCACGAATTCGCTGCCGAATTCCTGCCAGGCGGTGCGAATCTCGTCGGCGGTGACCGGGCGCGAGAGCTCGAGAAACACTGTCTCGGTGTGACCTTCGAGAACCGGAACTCGGGTGCAGGTGCAGGACACCGCGAGCGGAGCAGGACGCAGCCCGCCTCCGTCGAGGGAGCCGAGGATCTTGCGGGTCTCTTTCTCGACCTTTTCCTCTTCCTTGGCGATGAAAGGGATGACGTTGTCGATGATGTCCAACCCGATGACTCCTGGTGAACGACCCGCACCGGAGCAGGCCTGCAAGGAGGTCATTATTGCCCGTTCGACTCCGAACCAACGCATCAGAGGAGCGAGAGTGATGACCAGTCCGGTAGTGGTGCAATTGGGGTTCGGGGCAATGAATCCCTTCCACCCCCGCTGTCGTCGCTGGCGATCGATGAGACGGGCGTGGTCGAGGTTGACTGCGGGGACGAGGATCGGAACGTCTTCCTCGTAGCGGAATGCCGATGCCGTCGAAATGACGGGGACCTGGGCGGCATAGCGGGGCTCGAGCTCGCGCGCGGCCGCCGTTTCGACGGCAGAGAACACCAGCCTTACCTGGCCGGGGTCGAGAGCGGACGCGTCGGCAACTGGAAGCTTGGCGATGCGATCGTCCAGTGCGTCCTGGACGTACCAACAGAGCTCGCCGGCCGGGCCACGGAGAGCCTCGGCGTACGTTTTGCCCGCCGAGCGCGCCGAGGCAGCCAGGACGGCGATCTCGAAGTAGGGATGATTAACCAAGGCGGCAACGAAGTCCTGTCCCGCCAGCCCGGTTGCGCCAACGATTGCGACCGGAATACGCTGCATGGTGAGCCTCCTGTGGAAGGGAGATTTGGTGCACGCCAGGGTTCCGTCGTCAAGGTTAAATACGCATGCTTTCTGTACTACTATTGGTCTGGGCGAGTCACCAATGAATGTTGTCCTGGCAACCGCGGGCACTGAAGGCGATGTCCGACCAATGCAAGCAATGGCCAAGGCCATGCAGGCGGCAGGGCACCAGCCGCTCCTCTGTACGGCACCCGATTTTGCCGAGTCGTCGCACAGCCTGGGGATACCTTTCCACCCGGTTGGGACGCCGGCCAGAGAGATCATGCAGCGACTCCGGCACGTTCTCACCAGACCATTCCGGTTTCTCGGTGCCTTGAGGGAAGAATTCGAGCGCGGCGCGAGAATCCACTTCGACGAGCTCATGCAGGCTTCGGCTGGTGCCGACCTTGTCGTCTGCTCCGGCCTCGAGGCCGCCGGATCGTCCGTTGCCGAGGTCAGAGGCATTCGCTACAAGTACGTCGCCTACTGTGCCCAAGTTTTCCATTCCCGTTACCATCCTCCGGTGATCTTCCCGTGGCACAATCTGCCGTGCTGGATCAATCGGTTCTTTTGGTCAATCAACGATCGTCTGGCCAATTGGCTCTTTCTCGACGGCTTCAATGTCCAGCGCCAGCGAGTCGGGTTGGCTCCAGTCGATGATGCCCCGTCCAACCTTCACGGCAATGCCCCTCTTCTGGCTGCGGAACCTGCTCTCGACTGGCCTCCGTCAGACTGCCGTCGCGACATCATCCAGACCGGTGCCTGGCAGTTGCCACCAGTCGAAGGTGCTGCCCTGCCAAGGGAGGTCGAGGATTTCCTCGCGGCCGGGCCGCCTCCGGTCTACATCGGTTTTGGCAGCATGGGTGACCGCCGGCCTGCCCAGTCCTTCCGTACCGTAACCGAGGCAGTCAGGCTGCTCGGCTGTCGAGCGATTGTCTCCCAAGGCTGGGCGCGTCTCGCCGTGGATTCCCGGTCGCATCCCTCCATGCTGCAGGCGCCGGCCGGCAATTGCCTGGTGGTAGGCACGATGCCGCACGCTCTTCTGTTCCCCCGCGTCGCAGCAGTGATCCACCACGGAGGAGCAGGAACTACGACTGTCGCAGCTCGGGCAGGAGTACCCCAGGTCTTGGTACCTCATCTCCTCGATCAGTACTATTGGGCAGCGCGGATTGCCAAGCAGGGGCTTGGTCCCCGACCCATACCCCGTTCCTGGCTAACCGTCAGGCGACTTGCCAAGGCAATAGATCAAGCGCTCGAGCCTGCTCTCGCTGTCCGGGCCAAGCAGCAGGCAGCGCGGCTCCAGGATGCGGACGGGGCGGCGCAGGCCGTCGGCGTTCTTGCCAACAACTCACCGTAGCGCTTGTTCGACGAGCTGGCGGAGCTCGCCGCTCGAGAGCCGAACGGGATTCGCCTTCATACTGCTGGCGTTTTCCGCTCTGGCGACCACGGTATCGAGGCCGCCGGCGGTGACGCCATAGGCTGCCAGACTGGGAATCTGCAGGTCAGCAACGAGGTCGGCGACCCAGGAAACGCCATCGCAAGGCTCGGCATGACGGTTGCCGGTGAGCAGCCGAGCGACCTCGGCGTAGCGTTGGCGAGCGACTCCTCCATCGGTCGGTCGCTGTTCGAGCGCCCGGATGTTAGCCGTCATGACAATTGGCAGCAGTCGGGCGCACACGATGCCGTGCGGAACCGGATACATGCCGCCGAGGGGGGCGGCGAGCCCGTGAACTGCTCCCAACCCGCTGTTGGCCAAGGCGAGCCCGCTGAAGAGACTGGCGATCGCCATTTCCTCGCGAGCCGCAAGATCGGTCGAGCCTCGGGCTACGGCGCGTCCAAGCGAGCGAGCCACATTGGTGATTCCCTCTCGGCAGAGGCCCTCGGTGAACTGATTGGCTCTGGTGGAGGTAAAAGACTCGACTAGCTGGGTGAGCGCGTCGAGTCCCGTGCTTGCCGTCTCCATGGGAGGGAGGTCTCTGGCAAGTACGGGATCCACCACGACGAGCTTGGCGAAAAGATGTGGGCTACGCAGGCTCACTTTCAGACAGTGCTCGGGACTGATGAGCACTGCGTTGCGGGTGACCTCCGCGCCGCTGCCAGCAGTGGTTGGAAGCGCCACGAACGGCAACGACGGACGGGGAAGGGGTAGTGCGCGACCGACGATCTCGACGTAGTCGAGTGGATCGCCGCCATTGGCAACGAGAGCGGCAATGGCCTTGGCGGCGTCGATGGCGCTGCCACCGCCCATACCAATCACCAGATCGCACTTTTCTTCGAGTGCCAGGGCAGTACCTTGGCGAGCTAGCGGAATCGTCGGTTCTCCGGCGACGGAAAAGACCACCGAGGTCACCTTGGACTCGCGAAGAACGTCGACGAGCGGTTTGGCGCGACTGCTGTCTCGACCGGTGACCAGCAGGGCTCGCGTTCCGTGCGCTGCTATGGCTTGTCCGCTCTCGCGCAGACAACCTGCGCCAAGTACGATCCGTCCGGGGGCTGCTATCTCGAATCCCATGGTGTCGGAGATCCCTCGAGTCGAGGAGTGGCCAGAACACCGATCGGTGTTCCAGATCACCGATCGGCGCTCTAGAGCATCTGGAAGAAATCGTTCCCCTTGTCGTCGACAATGACGAAGGCGGGGAAGTCGACGACGTCGATTGCCCAGATCGCCTCCATGCCGAGCTCGGGGTACTCGAGAACCGACACTTTCTTGATGTTCTCCTTGGCCAGCAGCGCAGCCGGACCGCCGATCGACCCGAGGTAGAATCCGCCGTGCTTCTTGCACGCCTCGGTCACCTGCGGCGAGCGGTTCCCCTTGGCGATCATGACCAGCGAAGCGCCGTTCGCCTGGAACAGATCGACGTAGGAATCCATTCTGCCCGCGGTGGTGGGTCCGAACGATCCCGACGCCATGCCGGGTGGAGTCTTGGCAGGGCCAGCGTAGTAGACTGGATGGTTCTTCACGTAGTCGGGGAGGCCGTTCCCTTGGTCGAGCCGTTCCTTGAGCTTGGCGTGAGCAATGTCACGGGCAACGACGAGCCGACCCGTCAAGCTCACGCGAGTCTTCACTGGGTATTTCGACAATTCGGCACGGATCGCAGTCATGGGCTGGTTCAGGTCGATCTTGACTGCCTTGGAGCCCTCGCCGCGCGGCGCGCAGGCGAGGAAACGTCCCGGATTCCGCTCGAGCTCCTCGAGGAAGATGCCGTCGCGCGAGATCTTGGCCTTGGCATTGCGGTCGGCAGAGCAGGAAACGCCAATACCAATCGGGCAGGAAGCGCCGTGGCGAGGCATCCTGATGACCCGCACGTCGTGACAGAAGTACTTGCCGCCGAATTGGGCGCCGTAACCGATGCGCTGCGTCGCGGCCAGCAGCTTGCCTTCGAGCTCTGGATCGCGAAAGGCGGATCCGTTCTTGTTGCCCGAAGTTGGCAGGGAATCCAGGTAGCCCGTCGAGGCGAGCTTGACCGTTTTCATCACTGCCTCGGCGGATGTTCCGCCGACGACGATCGCCAGGTGGTACGGCGGACAGGCGGCCGTTCCCAGTGCCTTGATCTTCTCGGTCAGGGATGCCTCGAGGGACTTGGGGTTGAGAACCGCCTTGGTTTGCTGGAACAGGGCGGTCTTGTTCGCCGAGCCACCGCCCTTGGCCACGAACAGGAAACGATAGTCCATCCCTTGGGTGGAATAGATGTCTATCTGGGGTGGCAGGTTGGTGCCGGAGTTCTCCTCGTCGAACATCGTGAGGGGCACTACCTGCGAATAGCGCAGGTTTTCCTGGGAGTAGGTCTTGAAGATACCGCGTGCCAGCGCCTCGGCATCCCGGCCATCGGTGTATACCCGGTGCCCTTTCTTGGCGAACACCGTGGCAGTTCCGGTGTCCTGGCAGAACGGGAGCTGGAATTCGGCAGACACCACTGCGTTCTCCAGCATCGTCCTGGCAACGAACTTGTCGTTCTCCGATGCTTCGGGATCGCTGAGAATCTGCGCGACCTTTTCGTGGTGCGACGTGCGCAGCAGGAAGGAGAGGTCTCGCATCGCTTCCTTGGCCAGCAAGCTCAAACCTTCGGGAGCTACTTTCAGCACCTCTTCGCCGTCGAGATACCCGGCGGTGACATAATCGCGGGTGAGTTGGCGATAACGGGTGCCGTCCTTTCCAATTGGCAACATGTCCTCAAAAACAAATTCCACGGCTTCCTCCTTCACGCGTGGTTCTCGCGGTGGCGGCATAATAGCTGCCACCTGCGTTCGATGCCAGGTAGGTTGTTGGCTCCTGATCCGGCGCTAACGCGCCTCAGGACCTCCCCTCCGCCCCTCCTCTCCGAGGAGGGGAACCGCGGCGCGTCACTTTCCGGGCGATCACCAACTTGGTGCGTCGCCGCGACTCGCTCCGCGCGGCGAAGCCGCGCTGCGCTCGTGGTCACTATCGCCGTTTTGGGGTTGGCTCAACGAAAGAGATCGAGTTGCCGGGGCGGTGCCTTGCCGCAGAGAAGGACGAACGGGGCGGCGAGACGGAGCGACGCACCAGCGGCGTGCAGCACCGACGGGTCACGAAGGAGTCCTCCTCTTGCCTGCCAATCGAGCAGGCGCCGAGCTGAGGTTGGCCCGATCCCTGGCACTCGCACCAGCTCCTCGAACGCGGCGTTGTTGATCTCGATGGGGAATCTTTCCGGATGGAGCCGGGCCCACATGGTCTTGGGGTCAGCATCGACGGGGAGCATGCCCTGGTCGACGAACGGGATCTCTTCCAGCCCAAACCCGTACTTGCGGAGCAGGAAATCCATCTGATAGAGACGGTGCTCCCTCACGAACGACGTTGGCGGACGCTCTTCCAGCGGCGTTCCCCGAGCAGGTTGGAACGCCGAGTAGTAGACTCGCGCCAATCCGAGCTTCTGGTACAGCCAGGCCGACGCCTTGCCGATCTCGCGATCGCTCTCGTCGGTGGCGCCGACCATGAACTGGGTGGTCTGGCCTGCGCGCCGGAATCGGCCGTCGGCCACGGCACTGGCGACTTGCTGC
>JAZDLZ010000581.1:0-5895 GCA_043801535.1 Pseudomonadota bacterium | reverse complement strand
TGTTCTAGCATTCCATGTCACGGGAGAGAGCGATCATGAACAGGCGTGTAGCCTTGCTCGGTTTATTGTCTGCCCTCGCTTCCGCGTCGTGCTCCGGACAACGCACGGCCTACCATGCGGTAAGAGCAGAAAGGACAGAAGTGGCGGTTCGCGTCGGCGCCTACTACGAGGTGGCGCCGCGCGGCAGTGTGATGCTGGCGTCATTCGGCACAACCCACCTTGGACCCAGGAAGCTCCCAGCAGTACACGCCAGGATCGATGCGAGCAACCTGAGCAACGAGCAATGGCAGATTGACGTCCGCCGCCAGGTTGGGGAGCTCCCGGGCATCGGCCAAGTGCAGGCTGGCTACGTCACGGCGAACAGCTCCGCGCTTCCAGTAGTCGACGTTCCGCCGGGCGCGGCGAGGTACGTCGACCTCTATTTTCTGCTTCCCAGGGGGACGCAGACCAGGCAGCTTCCGAGCTTCCAGGTGTCGTGGGTTGTGCAGACCTCGCGCGGTCCGGCAACGGCACAAACGCCATTCAATCGCATGTACGTGAGTCCTCGCCAGTATGCCTACGCCCGTCCGATCGTCTACGGTTCCTCATGGTGGTACGAGCCTGGCTTCATCAACAACGACGACCTGATCGAACCCGACGATTTCGACTTTCGGGGGGACGATCCGGTCGAGGGGGAGGAAGTGGGCGAAGCGGAAGCAGATGGCATCGACCGCTGACTCCGACGAAAAGACTGCCCGGGACCGTTGACTGAAGGCTGTTGTCGGCCGAGGATTCTGCCCGAGGCTCCAGGGCTGGCTCACGCATGATTGCGGTAGAGCTGCCGCTGTTGGCAGGTATGAGTGGCTGATGGTTCAGCCACTATTGGCTGGTCTCAACCAACAGCAGCGGCAGCAGTGTGACACCATGACCGCGCCAGTACCCGGCCAGTACCCGCCAGTACCCGCCAGTACCCGATCGGGCCGGGCCAGGATTCGTCTTGCGGAATGCCCTCTCTCGACGAGGGAATGGGCAGCCGCACCACAACGATCGCTGCCAGCATGTGCTTGCCGTCTATTGCCGGGCACGCCGATTGCTTCCGAGACGAGCGAGCTCGCGAGCAGCAATCGGATTTCTGGCCCGCTGAGGAACAGGCGACTGGGCGGGCCGTCTAGGACATCGGGCGGTTCGATGGTGGGTGGCCTCGGTGGTGCTGTCTGCACTGGCGTGTCGCCAGCAGTGAAAGCTACGACTTGGCTTGCGCCCTCCTCGCGCCTTGCCAGACACGCTATTCTGCGGCGGCGGCCAACGGTGACTGAGCTTCGTGAGCCATTCAGGACGCGAACAGGGCGCGAACGAACGGAATTGCACGCCGGCGAGGC
Source organism: Pseudomonadota bacterium (assembly GCA_043801535.1). Taxonomy (GTDB): domain Bacteria; phylum Myxococcota_A; class Polyangia; order Haliangiales; family SHYZ01; genus JAZDLZ01. The sequence continues at coordinate 4,537 of JAZDLZ010000581.1, read as the reverse complement.
GATACGATCCACGGGCCACGGGGGACGAAACCCCTTCGACATCGCGCCACCCGACTAGTGGAGGAAACAATGCGAAAGGCTACCTGCGGAATCCTGGTTGAGTGTCTGGTTGCAAGTGGCGCCATGTTGCTGCCGAGTGGTTGCACCGAGGAACAAGATCCAGCCTCGACCGTGACGCCAGACGCTGGCAATGCCGCCGATGCATTGCCGGATCCTCGCCGGGAGTTGCGAGCTGAGTCTCTCTTCTCCAACACGAGTTTCGAAAAGGAGGGCTCGTCTGGGCCGGACCAGTGGCAGTGCCATTGTGGTGAAGGCGTGCCTGCGGCATGTCGAGTCACCGCCGACGGGCCCCTGCATGGCGAACGGGTGCTTGTACTTCCGCCGGGCTGCGGTGTCTTTCAGGACGATCAGAGTTTCGACCAAACCAAGAGCGCGCGTTTCAGTCTCTTTGTGCGGGGCAGCGATCTACAGGCCAGCAGCTTCGGTGCGGCTACGATCGCCTTTGACTCCGAATATGGCTTCGATTTCGCCAATGGACAAATCCATCCCGGTCCAGACGGATGGAGCGAGGTTGCGTCCGAGCCCCTGTCGACTACCGAGCGGGTGGCTCTGAGGATGATGCTAGTCAACACCGGTACGTCCGATGTCACGATCGACGACTTGGTCGTGGTGCAGGATTCACCCAATCCACAGGGGGCGTTGCTCTGGGCGGAGCACTACGGCGAGCTCTCCTATCGGAAGGGTACAGAGGCCGGGGAGCTCTGGGTACCGCTGCCACTCGATCATGCCAGCCAAGTGCCGCTCTACGTCGAGCTGACCGTCACTCCGGCTTCCATCGTCGACTCGGTGGCGTATGTCTCCCACGAAGAGAAGAACTGGGGAGCCCGCATCAAGCTCGTTGCCGACGGAGAGGCAGAGCGCGTGGCAGTGTCCTGGGAAGCGGTGGTCTTGGTGCACAACATCGCCACCAAGGATCGCTCGACGGTGTATGCTGCGCTCGGCGACCCGACGGAGTGGCTCGCGGCCACACCGGTCGCCGATGCAGCCTATCCGGGAATCGTGGAGACCGCTGCTTCGCTCGGAAAAACGACCGATCCATCCCTGGAACGAATGCTCCGAGTCGTTGGCTGGACATCCAAGGCCATGACAGGCAAGGGGAACATCACTGCCCTCGACGCCACCACGGTGTACGAGAATCGTGTCTCTAGCTGTACGGGTTTTGCCAATCTGGCGTCGGCTCTGGGTCGTGCTATCGGTCTCCCCACCCGAGCGGTGGCCAACTACATGGTCGGCGTCAGCCAGCAGACCCACTCAATAAACGAGCTCTATCTCGGCCCGGAGCTAGGCTGGCGCCGAGTCGAGCCCCAGTCGGCGGCGCCGAGCGTTGCAGAGCACTATGCGGTCACTGTCCGCCTGGTCTTGCCGAGCGACGAGAGTGCCGAAGCCAATGCCAATTCCCAGACAGGAAGATGGGCCGCGCCAGGAGTGCCTCTCTACACCCTGGTGGAGCCGCTCGCCGGGAGCACGCGCATGACCCCACTCTGGCCCAACCATTTCGAGGACTGCTCGGCTTGTGACAACCGCGCGGAGTTGATGACCCGTCTCATTCCAGACTCCGCGGTGCCAGTGGACGTGGAGCAGATGTTCGCGCGTGCCCGAGCTGCGTGGGAGGTCGATCGCAGTGCTTACCTCGAATCTGGCGGACTGGATCCCAATCGGATGGCGATCCGCAAGAAGGCGCTCGCTGCCAAGGCGTTGGTAGACGTGGCGGCGCTCGTCGACGAGCTTACAGGAGGAGACGCAGAGTCCCCAAAACGGCGATAGCAACAACGAGCGCAGCGCGGCTTCCCTGCGGGCATGGTGCAGACTCGGAGCAGCAGCGCCGGTTTTCGGGTAGGCTCCTGTCGTGAGCAATGATTCCTCGAAGAGCCAGGCTCGTTCCTTCCTGGACGGGTGGGTTGCGCGGGCCGCAGCGGTGGAAGACCGGACACCGGAGCTCTGGCTATCGGAGCGTGACCGCCGGCTCGGCAGTGTCATCAGGAGAGTCGAAGCTGCTGCTGGGCCTTGTCGCTTTCGACCATCCAACGCGAGCTCGCACTTCGATGCGCTCGCTCGTTCGATTGTCTACCAGCAACTCTCGAAGAAGGCCGCCGCCACGATCTATGCCCGCTACCTGGGAGTGCTTGGTAACGCGTCTGAGCCAGATCGAGTGCTAGCCGCGAGCATTGAAACGTTGAGGTCTGCCGGCCTCTCGTGCTCGAAGGCTCGCTATCTGAAAGAGCTCGCGCTTGCCGTGTCTTCACGGAGGCTCGACCTCGAGAGAATCAGCGCGTTCGCCGACGAAGAGGTGGTGAATGTGCTCACGCAGGTTCCGGGGATAGGGGTCTGGACTGCCCAGATGTTCCTCATGTTTCGACTTCAGCGGCTCGACGTCTTGCCGCTCCACGACGCCGGAATCCAACGGGGGCTCCAGCTCGCCCATCGCCTAGAAGAGCCGGCCGCTCCAACGTACGTCGCCAGGGCAGGCAAGAAATGGGAACCCTACCGAAGCATTGCCAGCCTTTACCTGTGGGCAGCCCTCGACGTGCAAAAGCCCACTAGCACTGGCGAGTGATCCTCGGTGCTCGATTGGCGCCTCGCCCGCCGGCCAGCGCAGCACTTGCTCACGGACTCATAATTCGGCGCAGCCTTCGTCAGTGAAGCACGGTTCACACCAACGAGCCACAGCAGTACAACCTTTATGGCGATCCAACGTTCAAGCTCAGACCGTAGCCTCCAGGTGACTGTCATTGGGGCTAGTCGTCGAGGCAGGATGGCCTGCCGAGATAATTGTTGAAGAGACAAAGGGCGTCGGCAGGAGACACCGCGCCGCTGTCGTCGACGTCGGCGCAAGCCGAGCACGGTCCAATGCTCAGGTAGCAGCGGAACACGATCAGGGCGTCGACCGGCGATATCTCCCCGTCGCCGCTCTGATCTCCGTCACAGAGGCAGACGCCGGCATTCTTGGCGAAGCCCTCATCGATCGAGCCATCGCAGTCATCGTCGAGGTCATTGCAGACCTCGAAGCTCGCCGGTTCGATCCCACCCACGCACTCGACGCGACCTCCCACGCACTCGAGCGTCCCAGGCTCGCAAGCTCCCTCGGCGCTCCCACACTGGCCTCCCATTCCCGCGACGTCCTCGTCGACGGAGCCGTCGCAGTCGTCGTCGAGGCCGTTGCACGTCTCGTCTACGCTGCTGCTGCTGCTGCTGCTGCACGCGTACTCACAGCCACTCGCCACGTCGCCATCCAAGTCGTGAAAGCCACTGTCGCAGGTCGCGATGACGCAGTCGCCATTCGCGCAGGTAGCCGAGGCGTTGGCGATCTCGCACCGTCGACCACAGCCTCCGCAGTTCTCCTCGTCGCTGCGCGCGTCGAAGTCCTCGTCGATCGCGCCGTCGCAGTCGTTGTCGGCGCCGTCGCAGAGCTCCGCGGCAGCGTCGGGACTGCAGGCGTACTCGCAACCGTTCGCAGCGTCCCCGTCGAGATCCACGAAGCCGGGCAGGCACGAGGCGATGTCGCACACGCCCTGGTTGCACTCCGGTACCGCGCCGGCAACGGAGCACGGGTCGCAGCTTCCACAATGGTCCACGTCCGTCAATTTGGCGAAGCCGTCGTCCACCTCCCCGTCGCAATCGTCGTCCTGGCCGTTGCACGTCTCGCTGCCCTGGGCGAGGCAAGCGTATTCGCAGCCGTCGGCTGGGTCGTCGTTGATGTCGTGGTAGCCGGCCACGCAGGCAGTCATCGCGCAGGAACCGGCAACGCAGGCCGCGGTTGCGTTCGCGAAGGCACAGCGATTCCCGCACTGGCCGCAGTTCGACGGATCGCTGAAGACGCTGATTCCCTCGTCGACTGCTCCGTCACAGTCGTTGTCGAGGTGGTCGCAGATCTCGCTTCCAGTCGCTGCGCACTGGTACTCGCAGCCGTTTCCTTTGGCCTTGTCAAGATCCACCCACCCGAAGAGACACGAGCCAATCGCGCAGACACCATTTTTGCAGGCTGGCACGGCTTTCGGAAAACTGCAGCGCATGCAGTTGCAGAAATCGGGATCGTTCTGCTTGTCGAATCCCTCGTCGATGTCCCAGTCGCAGTCGTCGTCCTTCTTGTTGCAGACTTCGCTGGCTGCGGGATTGATCGCTTGGTCGAAGTCGTCGCAATCGCCGCGTTCCTTGGTCTTGTAGTGCCCGCTGGCAGCCCACAAATACTGGGGCTGCCGGAACTCGTACCCATAGCCATCGCCGTCGCCGTCTTGGTAGAAGGCAGTACAGCCGGTCTCTGTCACCGCCGCGCTGCAGGGCGCCTGGTAGAGCAGACCAATACCTTGGCAGTCGAGCTCGGTCAGCACCTTGGCGAGTTGGTTGGTTCCTTCGCACTGAGGGTAGTGCATGATCGAGGCAGAGTCATACTCCGTCAGCGCCCGCCAGTTGAAGTCCTCGTAGCACTCGTTCGTGGGAAGACGAGTGTGCTCGTGGCGAAGACCGAGCACATGCCCAAGCT
>JAZDLZ010000574.1:0-2075 GCA_043801535.1 Pseudomonadota bacterium | reverse complement strand
TACCACACTCGCGGCCGTTTCGTATAGACGACTCCTGGCTGGCATTAGGGCATTGCCGGGCGTGACCGGTTCCCACGTCCGGTTTTTGGTTTGCCAAACCGGGCGTCGCGTGCTGACATTCGGCTCGATGAAGGAGTTCTTCAAGGTTGTCGATCTCGAGGAAGCTCGAGCGCGAGCGTGCGAGTTCGCGGTGCTCCCTGCCGAGCGAATCCCCATTGCCGCGGGCAACGGTCGGGTGCTTGCCGCCGACCTGGTTGCCGAGGTCGATCTGCCTGGCTTCCGGCGGTCGACCATGGACGGCTACGCCGTGTGTGCCTCGTCGACGTTCGGCGCGTCCGATTCGGCGCCGGCGCTATTGACCGTCGTCGGCTCGGTACCGATGGGCGCCAGCAGCGAGCTCAGCGTGGTACCGGGGCAGGCCGCCCGTATCCTCACCGGCGGAATGGTACCGCCGGGGGCCAACGCAGTGGTGATGGTCGAGCACACCGAGCCGATCGACGAGACCACGATCGAAGTCACTCGTTCCGTCGCTCCACAGCAGAACGTCATCGAGCCGGCCGACGACACTCGTCGTGGTGACACGCTCGTAGAACGCGGCACTCGCCTGCGTCCGCCGGAGATCGGTTTGCTGGCTGCCTTGGGTCGTTCCAGCGTCGATGTCTTTGTCAGACCGGTGGTGGCCATCATCTCGACCGGCGACGAGATCGTGCCGATCGACGTCAGCCCGGCGCCCGGGCAGATCCGCGACGTGAACAGCCACACCCTGAGCGCGATGGTCGAGGCCGCAGGTGGCACCCCTCGCCCGCTTGGCATTGTTGGCGATGACTTCGACGCGCTGGCGGCCAGGTGCCGGGCTGCGCTCGTCGAAGCCAACACGGTTGTCCTCTCCGGCGGTAGCTCGGTCGGCTCGCGCGACTTGACGCTCGCGGTCCTCGAGGCGCTGCCCGATTCTCGGGTGTGTCTGCACGGCGTGGCCATCAAGCCAGGCAAGCCAACGATCCTCGCTGACGTCGGTGGCAAGGCTTTCTGGGGGCTGCCAGGACACGTCGCCTCGGCGATGGTGGTCTTTCACGTTCTGGTTCGCCGTCACCTCGAGCACATTGCCGGGGTGAAACCACGCCCGGAGATTAGGGTTCCCGCTCGCCTCAGTCGCAACATCGCCTCGGTGCACGGTCGCCGGGAGCTCGTACGGGTTCGTCTCGAGCATCGCGATGGCCAGCTCTGGGCGGTCCCTGTCCCAGGAAAGTCTGGTCTGATTCGGACCATGGTCGAAGCCGATGCCTATGTCGAAATTTGCCGTGACGCCGAAGGACTCGAGCAGGGAACCGAGGTCTTGGTTCACCAGATGTAGGGTTTAGGGTTCGATGAAGATCAAGCGCAATATCTACCTGGAGATGAAGTCGCTCGCCGAAGCGCGGGCCATTTTCCTCGATCGTTTCGCCTGGAGCACCGTGCTCGGTGTCGAGGAAGTCGCGGTCGCCAACGTCGTCGGCCGAATCCTCGTCGAGCCGGTCTACGCCCGTCTCAGCGTACCGACCTACCACGGCGCTGCCATGGACGGCATCGCAGTGCGGGCGCAGGATACCTACGGAGCCAGCGAGGAAACCCCCGTCGATCTCGTGATTGCCGGGGGGACTCCGTCGAAGCCTCCTCGGTGGGAGGGCCCCGGCGCTGCCTTCGTCAATACCGGCGACCCGATTCCCGAAGGCAAGAACGCGGTGATCATGATCGAGCACGTCCAGATCCTGGACGACAATCGAGCACGAATCGAGGCGCCGGCTTTCCCGTGGCAGCACGTGCGCAGGGTTGGCGAGGACATTGTCGCCACCGAGATGCTGTTTCCCAGCTATCACCGGGTTGGACCATACTGCACGGGAGCGCTGCTCGCTGCCGGTGTGTCTTCGGTGAAGGTCAAGCGGTGACCGCGGGTGCTGATCGTCGCCACTGGCGACGAGATGGTGGAGGTCGAGTCAGTGAAAGACGGGACGCTCAGGCCTGGTACGATCGTCGAGTCGAACTCGACGGTGCTCGGCAAGCTCGTCGAGGCTCACGGCGGCGAGTACGATCGCCACCCC
>JAZDLZ010000548.1:0-2014 GCA_043801535.1 Pseudomonadota bacterium | reverse complement strand
GTCCGTTGTAGGCGGTGTCGAACCCGTTGCTCGACGGAAAATCGGCCGAGCCCGTGTAGCCAGTGACGTACACGTTCCCAGTACCGTCTATCGCAAGGCTGTAGCCAGAGTCATCGTTCGTTCCCCCGAGATATGACGACCAGTCGATGCTCGTGCCGTCAGCTTTAACCTTGACGACAAAGGCATCCATGGATCCGCCGTAGGTGGTGTCGAACCCGCCGCTCGCGGGAAAGTCGGCCGAGACCGTTTCGCCGGTCACGTATACATTTCCGGCGCTGTCTACCGCAATGTCACGACCACTGGTGCTGCCGCCGCCCCCACCAAGATAGGAGGACCAGCCAATCACCGGATCCACCACTAGCGCCAGCATCGCGTCGTGCTCCCCCACCTCGATCCCATACTCCCACTCCAGCTCCTCAGAACCCGCCCGCACCTTTGAATAGCGTGCTGCTACCTCTCGCCTTCCTGCTGCCGTTTTCTGGTAACACGTGAGCCCCTCTTCGCGGATCACCCCCAACCCCGTCTCGATTTCCAGCCCCTTCCCGTCCTCGACTACTCGTACTGCCAGCGCGCCCCGATACCGCATCCGTAGCGCGTCGACCTTTGCACCTGGCTCCACCACGAACCGATACTCCACCCCGTGCCGTCGCGATTCGACAGTCATGTCAATCCCTGGGTACACCTGCGCGTACGCCACCCGCGCAAAGGTCGGTATTCCTGTCCGCCATGCCCGTTCCGGGCCGACGAAGTAGCTCACTTTCCCTGGCAGCTCGCCCTCCGGTCGGGGCGCGACTGGCCGCGCTCCGGTAAGGTTCCAGTGCAGCCCCCAGCCCGCACCCGACTTCGCCTCGGCAGCGGCAGGCCGGCTTTCCTCGAGCCACGGTTCACGGCTCGTCTCGGGTGGAGCCAAGGCCAGCGCAAGGCCAGACTCGACGAAGAACGCCGACACGTTGCGGTCTCGCATCACCAAGCTGCTCGCCGAGCCTGGAGTGGCTGCGGGCGCTGCGGCGGCGATCGGCGGAGCGATGCCGTCGAGCGTGCGCGCTGCCGTCTCGCGCTGGCCGGCGGACGGATCGGCAGACGGATCGGCGGAAGAGGCAGCGACTGCTGCGGTTGCTCCATCTGGCTCGGTGGCAAGATCTGGCGCACGGTCTGCCGCCTGACGTTCCATCTTGCCAGCTCCGGCTCCGCTGGTCGCAGGCACTGCCACTGACCCGGCGGCAGATTCCTGCCGGTCAACAGGCACAGGCCTTGTTGGCAAGAAGATCGAGGCAATCAGAATAGCCAGCGCCGCCAGCAACCCGCAGCCGATTGCCGCCGTCCGCCGTGTCGCCGTCGTCGCCGTCGTCGCCGCTGCTGCTGCTGCTGCTGCTGCTGTCGCCTTTGTCTTCTTCGTCATCTGCTGTAACTCTCCGTTACGATATCTGGGCGATAAGAAGCCTAAAGCTTGAGCCCGATCTTGCGCAGGAACGCCTTACGTTCGGCGATCTCCTGCGGCCCCTCGACTCCGAGCGGAGCTCCCCCGTCAACTACTCCCACCACTCCGCGACCCTGACCAGTCTCGGCGACGAGTACCTCCACGGGGTTGGCCGTCGCACAGAAGATACGGCAAACCTCGGGGACCTCGCGGATGGCTCGGAGAGCGTGGATCGGGAAGAGATTGCCAAGCATCACCAGAAAGGTGTGGCCGGCTCCGATTTCCTTCAGGTTGGTGATGGCCAGCGCCTCGTGAAGATCCTCGACGGTGCGAATGAAGTGCGCTTGCCCGAGAACGAGGTTTATCTCGTCTGGCTTCTGGACCCGCACCGACTCCAACTTGATTTCCATGGTTCACGTCTTCCTGATGGGGGAAAAACTGTACTACTAACCGCAATGCCAGTCACTCAAGCAGCCTCGGTGGTCGGGGGCGAGGCTGCTCCAGTGACTGGCATTGGTGCGCCTAAACTCAACTTATCTCGTGGGCGTGCCGCCGTGGCTCCTTGCTCGATGTGACTCGGGCACTAAGATGAGAATA
>JAZDLZ010000868.1:0-7482 GCA_043801535.1 Pseudomonadota bacterium | reverse complement strand
CAGCGGAGTCTAGAGCACTGATCAGCGCTCCTAGGCGGAGTCTGGCCAACGACACGACCGTCACCACTCCGACGGCGTTGACCTCGATCACGGCACTCGCCGTGATCTCGGCCTCCGCCACCGCAGGTTCTCGCGCGAGGTGGCGGTCGGTCGCTCAGTGCTCACTCGGCCGCTGGCCAGCTCGATCCGACGCTAGCGCACCGCAAGAAGTCTCCCTTCCATCCAATACGACCTGCCTGCTCAGCCTGGCACGCGGCACCGCGCTCGCAGCTGCGCTCGCCAACGCCTCGAGCCTTCGTCAATCCGCCCAAGCAATTCTCACGCCGAACGGAAAAATCGCGAAATCACACGAAGCGAGAATTGAAAGCCAGCTTACTGGTGACAGTAAACCACTCCGGCGCGGGGACTCCAGACCCGATGATGGGGACAGTCGACCATCTCGCCACAATGCAGTCGAGCACGACGTGCGAATGAGGAGCGTTGGACTTCGTGTTTACTTCCTGTTCGAGTGTGGCGGCAACTCTGGAAGGATGCGGGTCGCGGCGAGCGGGGTTGGCTTGCTGCCGCCGAGCATCGACAATGGAGCATTTCCCTCACTCTCTGATGAGGCGCGAGACGACACGGAAAGCGACAGGTCCTCGACTCGGCTCTGGATTCCCCAGGAGGCCACGGAATAAGCCAGGCCGCGACGCAGTGTCTCTGGAAGCCGGTCGTTCGTCCCGGCGGTCTGGGCAGGGCGACGTTCCTGTTGGAAGCGACGCCCGGAGGATGGAGGTCGGTAGCCGTGAACGAACGGATGGTAGTCGTAGGACTCCCGCCGGGACGGAGACTTTCCGAGGAGCCAGTGTCCAATGATTATCTCGACCACATTCCGCTCGAGGAGAAAGCGGGTCTCGGTCGGCACTGCGGCATTGCACGCCCATCGATTGCCACCTGGCTCCAGCACTCCGAGGAGCTCGAAGATGAGCTCGGGGTGGGATCGGCAGACATGGTCCAGGGCTGCGCAGGCAACCGGATAGTGGACGCAGTCCTGCAGGTGCTCCTGGCTGGTGTTGGAAATCGGGACAGGACCCCACAATCCAGACAGAGCACGCTCGAGACGGAGGCGCTGGTAGCTCGCTCGCTCTTGCTCGAGCCGGCGCACGCGGGCAGCGCGGCAAGCATCGCACTCCATGCCGTGGTGGCGTACCTTCGGACGAACAATCTGTCCGTAGCGTTCGGCGAGATCGTCGAGAGCGGTGCTATCCGCCTCGGTGACGCCAGGAGTCTGCTTCCAGGCCGAGCGGGCGTCCGCGGACAAGATTAGCTCGGGCGTGGAAAGCAGTCGGTGGGCAACGATGAGAGACCGCCAGGATTCGACGCTCGCCGTCTGCCCATATTGGTAGAATACCCAAAATGGCAGCATCTCCCCGAGGGGAAAGGAGACGCGATCGACTGACTGACCGCAGAGATGAGCGACCTGCTCGTCGAGATCGATCGCCAGGGTCCCGATCCTCAACGTCATGTCGGTCTCGCTCCTTCGTAGGCGGGCGGTGCCAAAGGACGGGTGGCTCGCCTGGTAGACCTTGGCCGGCCTGGCAAGCGAGACACCAGCGATTTCCCGGTGACCGAACATCACGAATCTCCTCGCGAGCCCGCAACGGTAGGCGAAGCCGAGTTGCTGCCGGCGAGCCGAGCCACCATGCTGCGGCGGCGGCCATTCTTCTTCGGGGTTCCGGGTTTGGCTCGTCTCTCCTGTCCTCGACGCGAGCGCGGCTGATCTTCGCCGCCGACACCATCGTCGTGCTTCTGTCGCCCATCGGGGACGTCATTGCCAGCAGCGTGGTTCTCGCCGGAATTACCATTGTCGAGGGTGAACAACTCGCGAAGCTCGTCGTTGTCCATCTCGGTGATCCAGCTTTCGTCCGCTGCTCCCAGGATCTTGCTCGCCAGCTCGCGCTTCGCGAGGAGTGTCTCCTGTATCCGCTCCTCGATGGTCCCGCTACTGACCAGTTTGTAGACGTTCACCGTACCGGTCTGGCCGATGCGATGGGCACGATCGGTCGCCTGGTCTTCGACGGCAGGATTCCACCAACGGTCGTAGTGGATCACTGCCTTCGCTCGGGTGAGGTTCAAGCCAGTGCCGCCGGCGCGCAGCGACAGGACCAGAATGGGAGGACCTTCTTCGGATTGAAACTCGGCCACGATTCGATCGCGTTCGTCCGGTCGCAGCTCCCCGTGGAACAACGGCACGGCGAGGTCGAGCTTCTCCTCGATGGCCCGGCACAGGAGCTCGCCCATTCTGGCGAATTGGCTGAACACCAAGACGGGCTGACCCTCGGCGAGAAGCTCCTCGAGAATCTCGAGGACCCGATCGAGCTTGCCAGAACGTCCGAGGAGCTCGCTCGGCTTTTCTGCCGCGAAATTCTCGGGATGGTTGCAGATCTGCTTCAGGTGCAGGATCGCCTGGAGGATGTGCGCCTTGCGCCTTATCCCCTGATTGTGAACCAAGCCAGTGAGCGCGGCCTCTGCCATGGCCTGGTACAACGCCACTTGCTCGCGAGTGAGCTCACAGTAGACGTCTTGCTCTTGCTTGGGTGGTAGGTCAGCGGCGACCTCGAGCTTGGTCCGCCGGAGGAGAAACGGGCTCACGCGCCGCTGCAAGCGAGCCAGGGCGCGATCACTGCCGGCACGAATCGGCGTGGCGAACGCCCGCGCGAAACGAGTGCGACCACCGAGGAGACCCGGATTCAGGAAGTCGTAGATCGACCACAAGTCGCGCAGGCGGTTCTCGATTGGAGTGCCAGTGAGGGCGAGTCTTGCCCGGGCACGCAGGCTCTTCACTGCTCGCGTTTGCTCGGCCTTGGGACTCTTCATATTCTGCGCCTCGTCGACAACCGTCAGATCCCAGTCCACTTTTTCGAGGAGCGCGCTGTCGTACCGCGCCAACGCCCAGCTGGTGACCACGAGGTCGCTCGTCTTGACGCGCTCGACGAACGATTGCTCGTCACGCATCCGCGCGGGACCCTGATGAACGTACACCCGTAGATCGGGCGTGAAACGGGCCGCCTCGCGTGCCCAATTGGTGACCACCGAGGTTGGGCAGATGACCAGATTGGCGGCGAGCGAGGTAGTCGGCAGGCGCTGGTGCCGGCGATGGAGGAGCAGCGCCAATACCTGCACGGTCTTGCCCAGGCCCATGTCGTCTGCCAGGCAACCGCCAATGCCATGCTCCACGAAGAACGACAGCCAGGATAGTCCTCTCTCCTGGTAGGGACGCAGCACGCCACCGAACCCGGTGGGAGTGGTCAAACAAGGAACACCGGATGCATTGGCCAGCGACTGCAGGAATCGCTCCCACTGCTCGGAAAAGATCGATTCCTGCCTGGCAGCGTCGAGGTCGTCTGCCAATCCGTCTTCGAGCTCGACTACCTGGTTGAAAGACAATCCGTCGCTGGCACACAGCCGAACGAGGACTTTCAGGCGGGCGCGCGCCAACTCGAGGCCGTCGAGGAGCGCAGCGCGCTCGAGCACCTGGTCACCGATGTGCAGAATCGACCCTGTCGCGCCGGCGAGGAGCTGTTCCGCTTCCTCGACGGCGATGTCGTGCTCGCCGAAAGCGAGGGAAAGACTGGGAACGAAGCGGACCAAGCCCAACGCTCCGAGAGAGCCAACTGGCGCAGCTCCGCCAGTCGCGGCACCGGTGCTATCCGTCACCACACCGACTCCAGTCGCCACACCCGTCGCGCCGATACGATCCGCCGCACCTGCTGCGCCGTTGTTCGCGAGATTCCAGCGAATCCGTAGACGCACTGCCGAGGAGTGCTCGGGCACTACCGAGAAGGACGTGAAGCGCGTGGGACGGCGACTGCCAGTGTTCTCAATCCCTACCCGAGCTAGAAACAGCGCGAAATCCTGGCGAGTACCCTGATATGGCCCGTGTGCAAGAAGCTTCCCAGCGTCGGCCTCCGAGATTGGCAGACTGCCGTTTCCGAGGAGCTCGGGACAGCGAAAAACCGGTTCCTGCCTCTGCAGAAGCGACCAATCGCGGAACAAGACCTGGGCAGGCCGAAAGCTCGTGCCCCTCTCGTAGTCGACCGCGCAATCGAAAAGCACTCCCCGGTCGTCGAGGGACGCAATCGGCATCCACTCGTCGCCGACGACATGACCGAGGTCGAGCCGGAGTGGTTGCTGGCTCGTCGAGCCTCCAGTGCCAACAACGCAAATGCGTCCTTGAGCATGGCCGGACGGCACTGGTTCTGGCTGTAAGATCGGATGATGCGGGTATAGACAGCTACCGTGGGCTCGATGCAAGTCGATCAGGCTCGCCTCGCCCTCGAGAAGCATGGCGTGCAGACGGGCTGGCGCCAGCGTGCTGCTCGGGTCGGCACGGTAGGCTTCCACTCGTGCCCCAGTCTCGGCGCCAAGAATATCGATGAGGAATCGGACGAAACGAGTCGAGGTGCGCCCCTCCAAGCAGGAAACCGGATCCTCTAATGACGGCCCGACAACCGCGCCCAAATAAGGGCTCGCCTTTAGCGCCCGAAGGAGTCGGTTGGCATCTGCCAGCGATACTGGCGGAACCCAAACCAGAGCTTGTTGCTCTTTGCCCGGGTCGTCATCGTCGCCGTCGCCGCCTGCGGCTACGGCTGCGGCTGCGGCTGCGGCGGAGAGCGCCGGGAGAAGCGGCCCATCGGCGAGACGATTCTCCAGCTCACCGAGGAAATCCAACACCGGAAGCACCTGCGGTGACAGGAAGCCGTCACCATTCCGGCCTCGCCATTCGAGCAAGAACGAGCGCTGCGCTGCGACCGATAGCTCGAGTGGCAGCAGCCAGCCCGAAACCAGATAGACGCCGGTAGCCAGATTCCGTCCGTTCGTGCTGAATTGCCTGAGATCCCACGCGGCCATTGGACCAGGGAGTGGCACTGGGAACCCGTTGCCAAGCCGCGGGACCCGAACAAGGAAGGTACTCGGCGTGGCATCGCCTGAGAGCCAGACAGGCCGGGTAGCGTCGCAGCCAGGGTGTCGTGACCCGTCGACAATCTTGTCCCCTTTCGGCAGACGGTATGCGAGCGGATCAGAGTAGCGCTCGAGCCACAGGGCGAACCGCAGGCTGCTTCCGTGTGGAACCAGATGGATGTGCAGTCCTGATGGTGTGGCCGTAGCTTTTGATGACGCCATGCCCGGAGACTATATGACCGTTTCGCCAGCTGTGAGCAAGCCGGAGTATTATGGGATGCGTCAAAACTTGATTCCGACAATCTCCAGCTCACGGACGCCGCGGGGAGTGCGCACGCGCACGGTGTCGCCGACCTGACGACCGATCATGGCGCGAGCGATGGGAGCGCTGATCGAGACGAGGCGCAGCTTGATGTCGGACTCGTCGTCACCGACGATCGAGTAGGTCTGCTCCTCGTCGGATTCGGGGTCGACGACGGTCACGGTGGCGCCGAACACTACTTTGTCGCCAGAGAGCTTGGTCGGATCGATAACCTGAGCGAGCGAGAGCTTCGCCTCGACATCGCGAATCCTTCCCTCGATGAAGGACTGGCGCTCCTTGGCAGCAGAGTATTCGGCGTTCTCGGAAAGGTCCCCGTGCGCGCGGGCTTCCTCGATTGCCAGGATGACGGCCGGACGCTCGATTTCTTTGAGACGCTTGAGCTCTTCTCTGAGCATCTGCTGTCCACGGGGGGTCATGGGAATCGATTCAGCCATTGTCTTCCTCGCAGGTTCGGTGCCGTAGCATACACCTACACTCCGTCTTTTCCCTTCCTCTTGGCGACGATTTTTTCCTGGTGCATGCCGTATTCGGGCAATTCTAGCGCAAGCAGCTTGGAAAGCTGATCTTTGCGATCGCTCACCGACCAACCGAGCCGGGAAAGGACCTCGGCAATGCTCACTTTGATACGGCGCGACTCCTCTTCGGGACGGAGCAGGGCGTCCAGGAGCGGGGCGCGCGACGTCTCCTCGTGCTTTTGGCTAGCCAGGGTGTCGACCGCCACGAAACGGACGGTCTCGTCGAAGTCCCCGAGATAGGGGACGACGCGCCTGGCGATCTCCCGGGCTGGTGCGCCCTTCCACTCGGCCAGCCAGTTCAAGAGCTGGATCTTCTTCGACGGATCGCGCGTGTATCCGAGCTCCTCGCGCGCCAGGAGCTCGTCGATGATAGCGAGCAGCCTTTCGCCCGAGGTGACCCTCTCGAGGACCCGCAACGGAAAAGACAGCGTCTCCGATCCCATGGCGTAGCGGCGCACCGGCTCGATCGCCTGCTCTCCGAAGGCAACCAGGGTGGCGAATACCCATTCCTTCTCCTGCTCGTCCTCGATAGTCTTGTCGTAGACGTAGGAGAACCGTCGCGCGAGCCCGAAAATCGCCTCGTCGGTACCGATTTCCCGCAGCTTCTCCAAGGCAACGAACCGATCCTGGGAGAGCCTGTGCTTGTTCATCACTCGCTTGACTTGTTTCTCGATGGCACTCTTGACGCGCTGCTCTTTGGAGAGACGATCGAAGAATCCCATTGGTTGTCTACCTTCCGATTGGTTGCTGGCGCTGCGGTTGTGCCCTCGACGACGACATCCTGCAATTGGCAACGGCGCCTTCGCTGACGAGCATGTATAGCCGAGGCCGCTCGGCACTTCAACTGATTGCGATCGCTGATCGCTCGCTTGTCAGGGATTCGAGTTACGAGCCGCCCGCCTCCGCCACACGAGGACCACCAGCGCGGGCAACAAGACCAGCGACAGAGGGATCGACACGGTGAGCCCGAAGATGTTGACCCAGCCGAAGCTTCCCCACATGCGGGCGCCAGAGAGGGTCAAGGGCACGAGGCCGAGCACGGCGGTGAGGGCGGTGAGCACGACTGGACGCAGGCGATCCAGGCCGGCGTGCAGGATCGCTGTCGGAAGGTCCTGACCGCGCTGCATGAGCTCGAGCATGCGGTCGATGAAGTAGATCTTGTGGTTGACGAAGACACCGATGAGCGCGATGAGACCGAGGAATGCCATGAAACCGAAGGCATTCCCGGTGATGGCCAGTCCAGGGAGCACGCCGATCAGGACGAAAGGAATGGCGAGCACTACCAACATGCTCAGTCGGAAGTCGTCGAACATCCACAGCAAGAGGAGAAAGACGAGCACCAGAGCGCCGAATGCCGCGATTCCGAGCTTCTTGAAGCTCTTCATGGTCTCCTCTTCTTCGCCGGCATAGGCGAATCCGTAGCCTGGCTGCCACTGCCGGGCCCGCAACCAGTCGTCGAGACGATTCACGACGTCCGAGGCCCGGGTAGTGCCGTCGAGGTCTGCCCACACCTCCACCATCCGGCGAGTGTTGCGCCGGCTCAGCCAGGCGAAGCCGTGGTCGAGCTGCGTCTGGCCGGCAGCCTTGAGAGGGACTGTGGCGCCGGTAGCGGCCGGGATGGGCGTCTCGGCGATGGCCTCGAAGGGTCGATCTGGCTCGGGCGCGCGCTCGAGGACAACGTCGACGAGGCTGTCGCCTCGCCGG
>JAZDLZ010000544.1:0-6987 GCA_043801535.1 Pseudomonadota bacterium | reverse complement strand
ATGCGATTGCCCCGAATACGGCGAATCTCCTTTTCGGACAGCGCCAGCATGTCGATTCCGCGAAAGCACAGCCGATTGGCGCGTATCCGACCGGGCGGCGGTACCAGGCGCATGATGCTGAGCGCGCTCACCGACTTGCCGCAGCCCGATTCGCCGGCAATGCCCACGGTTGCGCCATTCTCGACGGTGAACGAAACACCGTCGACTACCCGCACCAGCCCTCTGTCGGAAGGGAGATCAGTCGTGAGGCTCTCGACCTCGAGCAACGCCGCGGTCATGCAAGGTGCAGCAATGCAGGTTTGCTCGCTCCCCACCTATTGGCGCTCCTGGCTGCACGGTTGCAGCCCTGACGGCACGGACAACTGGAATCGCTCCTCGCCGACGGGGATGTTCACCTCTTGCTGCTTCCACTCGATGAGAACGCTGTCACCTTCCTGCTCGAAGAATGACCTGCCTGGGAGACGCACGATCATTCCGTCGGCGCCCGTGACCTCGTGAAAATTCTTGTGTCTTATTCTCCAGATCGTCCTGCCGCCCTGGTCACGCATGGTGGAATCGAGCACGTCCCAGCGGTGCTCCCGGCCGTCGAGCACGATGCGTTGCTCCAGCTGTCCGTCGGATAGCGATAGGATCTCGTGTCCGTTCCTGGCGTCCCACGACAGCGTGGTGTTCTTCGCATCCAGCAGCGGCGTGCTGCCCACGAGCATCGCCACCACCTCGTCGGGCGGAAGCTCGATACGGATGAGCTTGGCCACGTTCGCTGCGGTGGCGTCACCGCATTCTCCACAATTGGCGTTCGCGTCGAGGTAGCAGTACGTTCGTCCATCGGAGGCAAGGTCCGCGGCCATCCCACCCGCCGGGCTCATCGCCATGAAGCGAAGCTTGCCGCCCCACGCAGCGAGGATGAAGACCGTCACCTTGGCGCGCTCCCGACCGACCCGCGCGTCGGATACCGTCTCGGCACGCAATACCGTCACCCGCTGGCGGATGCTCTCGAGGTGCGTCACGACTTGCTCGGCGCGTGGCTCGGGGTATGGGCGCAGGATCGCCCGTCCCGAGCAAGCGGTAGTGCCAGCAGTGACGATCGCGGCGATCATGGTGACGACGATCGCGGAGCAACTCCTGCCGGGCGGGCTGGGATCGTTCTCCGGCCTACTGGTTCCGTAGTCAGTGGGTTCGATTCCGCGGAGGCCAGTAGTAGATACGGAACCATGGCCAGACGGTGATGAGGCGAGCACCGGCATGCCTTCGAGTCATACTACTGGTACGTTGTTCCCATTGCCACCAAGAAGCTCTCGTTAAGGAGCTATTGCGCTCCAGTTGACCCGGCGTCTAACCTCCAATAGTGCGACGTGTCCGCGTGCTCAAACGCAACCGCAAACGCAAACGCAACCGAGGCTACCTGTTCGTGCGACTCTTGGCAGCAGCGGGAGTCTGGGGCCTGGTCGCAGCGCCACAGGCAGCCCTCGTCTTGGCATTCCTGCTATACGCCGACGCGGCTCGCGATCTGCCGCAGATTCCCGATCTCGCCTCCCTGGAAACAACCACACCGTCGACGAATCTGATCCTCGCCGCCGATGGCACGGTGTTGGCCGAGATCCCCTTTGTGGTGGGGAAGGAGGCGGGACACCGTTTGTGGGTTCAGTATCACGAAATGCCCCGCAGCTTGGTCCAGGCCATCGTTGCGGCCGAGGATGTTCGTTTCTTTTCTCATAGCGGAATCGACACTCACGGGATCGCCCGTGCGGCGCTACGCAATCTTCGCGCTCGAGGGATAGTCGAGGGAGCCTCCACCATCACCCAGCAACTCGCCCGGCTCCTCGAGCCGGCCGAGATCGGG
The DNA here is from genome assembly GCA_043801535.1 of Pseudomonadota bacterium. Lineage (GTDB taxonomy): Bacteria > Myxococcota_A > Polyangia > Haliangiales > SHYZ01 > JAZDLZ01. The sequence goes on along the minus strand of JAZDLZ010000544.1, from coordinate 5,147 downwards.
AACGAACGGACTTTTCGCCGAAAACTGCGGGAGGCAATCCTTGCACGGCGAATCGAGCGCCGCTACGACAAGCAACACATTCTCACGGCATGGGCGAATCAGGTATTCCTTGGCTCTGGCGCCTACGGCGTGGCAGCCGCCGCCCGGGGCTATTTCTCCAAGCGGCTTGCCGAAATCGATCTTGCCGAGTCCGCCATGATTGCCGGGCTGGCGCAGGCTCCAGGTCGGGCGAGCCCGTTTCTCGATCGTGCCGCTGCGCTTGCTCGTCGCAACGCCGTGCTCGAGCGCATGGAACGAGCCGGGTTCATCGACGCGGCCACTCTGCAAAGGACGGTGGCCGAGGAAGCAGTGCTCAATCCAGCCCCGGATCGCTACGGATCGATCGCGCCGTGGATAGTGGAAAGCGCTCGACGAGAGGCAGTCGCGGTCGCCGCCGCCGCCGCCGACCGCCAGGGATGGGCACGGGGAGGCCTGGTCGTCGAGACAACCGTCCTCCCCGCCACCACGACCATTGCCGAGCCCATTGCTCGAAGACAGTCCGCTCGAATCGCCAAGAAAGCTGGGACCTCACCGCCGCAGGTGGCCGCATTCGCCTTCGATCACCACACTGGCTACGTCGAGACTGCCGTCGGTGGGCTCGATTGGCGGTCGTCGCGCTTCGACAGGACCGCCCAAGCCTGCCGCCAACCAGGCAGCGCCTTCAAGCCGATTCTCTATGCCGCTGCCTTGGAGCACGACACCATTACCCCGGCCACGATGCTGCGCGATGCGCCCATCAGCGACTACCTTCCCGACGAGGACAGATTCTGGAAACCGACCAATGCGGGACGACAGTTTCAAGGGGCTGTGCTTGCACAGCTTGCGCTCGCCAGGTCGCTCAATGCTCCAGCCATCGACGTCCTCGATCGAGTTGGCACGACAGCGGTTGTGGAGATGGCGCAACGACTAGGGATCTCGACGAGCATGGCGGCAGTAAGGCCACTGGCGCTCGGTGCCTCGTGTGTGATTCCGGCAGAGCTTGCTCGGGCCTTCACAGTTTTTGCCACTGGTGGCAAGCTCGTCCAGCCCACAGTCCTTTCCCGAATACGCTCGCGAGAAACGACCATCCTCGACAGGAGCTCCTATCTGGATCCGTTTCTCGATCCGAGTCGGCGTCTCGATCGATTGGCGGCCAGTGTCAGCTCGAGCGCAAGCCTGGAAGCTGGCAGTATCGACAGCACAGCCACTCGCGTCGATGCGCTCATTGACGGCGGCGGCGGTGGCGGTGGTGGCGGCACACGCGACGGCGAGAGTCGAGCGCTCGACCAGCAGACGTCCTTCTTGGTATCGAGCATGCTCGCCGAGGTGGTTCGCTCCGGGACGGGACGTTATGCCCTTACCGCCAGGAGGCCATTGGCCGGCAAGACGGGCACCAGCAACCGCAATGCCGACGCCTGGTTCGTGGGCTATACCGGAAGACTGACCTTGGTGGTTTGGGTCGGACACGACGACCCTGGCCAGGGTCTTGGCCCTCGACAAGATGGCTCTCACGCAGCCTTGCCAGTCTGGATAGAGATCGTCCAAACCTTGGAGGCCGGTCGTCCTCCAGTCCCAATACCTGGACAACCACCACCGGGAGTTGTTCGCGCTTCGATTGACTGCCACACGGGATTGCTGGCGCCACCCGAGGCTAGCAGCAGCGACCGTGTCGATTTGTACTTCCGTGCCGGCACCGAGCCGACCGAACAGACAGGAGGCCTGGTCGGTGAACAAGATCTCGACCGTCTGTCACGCGAGTTCTGAGGTACGCGTTTGCCGAATGAACCGAACGACTAGACGAATGCCACCGGTTGGAATCCTGGACTCCTGAGCTCCACTTGTCCGTCTTTCCACTTGTCCGCCTTTGATGGTATCGTCCTTCCCCAGGAGACAGTCCGCCGATGACCGACGAAGACGCCAAAAACAGGCCCAGATTTGTAGGCATCTGGATGATTCTTCAGATTGTTCCTATTATTGCCGTCGTTCTCGCCTTCACCAGTCAGGTTCGGATGTGGAGGGATGGCTGGGGTGCTCCGTTGATGACAGTAATTGCCGCAGCTCCCGTCGCCTACTTCGTCTGGGCAATCCGCGGTCGGCTGCGGCAGCTCGAGCAAGCGGCTCACCAGCTCGCCCGCGGTGATTTCGCGCGTTCCATAGTCCAGTCCAGCGACGAATCGCTGGCACCGGTGACCGCCGAGTTGGAAGGATTGCGCAAGAACCTTCAAGGAGCCATGCGCGACATGAACAGTGCGCTGGATTCCGAGGAGACCGGTCTGGGCGATGCCCGACAGCACGTCGTCGAGCTGGTCCACGAAGTAGAACGACAGACGAGTAGTGTCGAAGAGACCGCCGCCTCGATCCAGGAGATGAACCTCACGCTCCGGGCGCTCGCCGAGAACGTCGACGTGCTGGCTTCCACTGCCCGAGAGTCTTCCTCGTCGATTCTTCAGCTCGCCGCGGCCAACGACGAGGTCGCCGAGAACATGGCGACTCTGGCTTCCAGTGTTCAGGAGTCTGCCTCGTCGATCGAAGAAATGACGGCATCGATCAAGGAGGTCGCCAAGAACATCGAGGCACTCTCGTCGACGGCGGAAGAAACCTCCAGCTCGATGAACGAGATGGACATCTCGATCCACGAAGTCGAGACCAACGCCAACGAGACGGCACGGCTGTCCGAGGAGGTAACCAAGGCAGCCGGTCTGGGCGTCGACGCGATCAACCAGACCATCCAAGGAATCAACCGCATCAAGGATAGTAGCGAGGAGGCGGTGCGCGTCATCTCGACGCTCGGCGTCAAGATCGGCGAGATCGGCAAGATCCTGGAAGTCATCGACGACGTCGCCGAACAGACGAACTTGCTCGCTCTCAACGCCGCCATCATCGCCGCCCAGGCAGGCGAGCACGGCAAGGGCTTCGCGGTCGTGGCCGACGAAATCAAGGATCTGGCCGAGCGCGCTGGAGCGTCGACCAAGGAGATCGCCGATCTGATCAAGGCAGTGCAAGCAGAATCGCGCAACGCCATCGAAGCAGTTCAGGGAGGTGCTCGCTCGGTCGACGAGGGTGTCAAGGTGTCGCACCAGGCCGAGGACGCTCTCCGCCGCATTCTCGATTCGGCCGAACGATCGACCCAGATGGTGCGCGACATCGCCAGGGCCACCGTCGAGCAGGCGCGGGGCTCCAAGCAAGTCACCGACGCGATCAATCGAATCGCCGAGACGGTGCAGCAGATCGCCACCGCCACCGCCGAACAAGCCAAGGGCTCCGAGGCGATCATGCGGAGCGCCGAGAAGATGAGGGCGATCACCAAGGTGGTGGAGCGCTCCTCGCAGGAACAAACCAGGGGATCGAAACAAATCGCCAAATCCACGGAATCGATCAGCGAGATGGTCACCCGCCTCAGCAACGCACACCGCGAGCAAACCAAGGCCGCCGAGCAAATCCTCGCGGCTGTCGAGGCAGTACGCGACATAACCAGACGACAGGAAGGACGAGCCGGCGAGCTGCGCCACTCTCTGGATGGCGTGACCAGCCCGATGGGTCGGCTGAAGGCAGTTCTGCGAAACTTGCAGGCGTGAGCTCGATTCCCCGAAGGCAATCGGCAACAGCAGGGACGACCCGCATTCGGATCTTGCTGGTTGCCAGTTGCCGGACGGCTTCGCTCGTGCTAGCGACTGGCTCAACGCATGGACCATAGCGTATCAGCAGCACCATCTACCGGGCGAAGCCCAGCGCCGCGGCTCACGCCGGCGGGAATCTAGGGATGTTCGGCCTCGGCATGGGAGAGCTCCTGGTCATTCTGGTCGTCGCCCTGATCGTGTTGGGTCCGACCAAGCTTCCAGAAGTCGCTCGCACCGTTGGAAGAACAATCCGGTCGCTGCGGCGGCAAGCGCGCGATCTCGAGGACACGCTCGAGAGAGACGAGCACCTCGGTGCCAGTATGCGAGAGCTGCGTAGCGCCCTCTGGGAGGATCCACGCATGCCGTCTCCTGTGACCTTCCCGAAGGGAGAACCTGTGACTCTCCAGAACGACCGGAACCCGTCCCCGGTCGCTGCCACAGCGGCAACGGCAGCGGAATCAGCAGCGGCGGATTCAGGGAGACCTGCCGTGGCGCCCCCAACAGTGGCGGCAAAAGATGCTGTTGTTCCTGCCAGCGAAGACTCCGCAACGCAGAGCGACAGGGCGCACCATGGATAGTCGCGAGCTTCCGCTTGCCACCCATCTCCAAGAGCTCCGCGTTTGCCTGCGCAACGGAGCTGCTGCCTTCATTCTCGCGTCCTTCGTCTCGTTCTGGTTTGCCGAACAGCTCTTCGTCATCCTCGCCAGACCGTTGATCGTGGCGTGGCGGCAGGCGGACCTCGGCACGGCCGAAGTTGGCTTTGCCTCGTTGACCGAGCCGTTGTGGGTGTACCTGGATCTTGCTCTGTATGCTGGTCTCTTTCTCGCCTCTCCGGTTATCTTTCATCAGCTCTGGCGGTTCGTAGCGCCGGGACTCTACCGGCAAGAGAAGCGAATCGCTGTGCCCTTTGCTGGCCTTTCAGCGCTCTTCTTCGTCGGTGGAGCCGTCTTCTGCTACTACCTGGTGCTGCCGCCAGCGTGCCAATTCCTGCTGTCGTACGCGTCGAACAACGTGGACCGCATCAGCGACGCGCTCGGGTTCGTTGCCAGCGCCGGACCTCTTGCCGTCAAACCCAACCTGTTCATGCGCCAGTATCTAGACCTCGTCCTCAAGATGCTGGTCGCCTTTGGGCTGGTATTCGAGCTGCCTCTCCTGATTTTCTTCCTGAGCTACGCTGGCTTGGTTACCCATCGTGGTCTGTGGCGCTTCAACAAATACGCGATAATCCTTGCCTTCGTCATCGGAGCAGTGCTTACGCCCGGACCTGACGTGGTCTCGCAAGTGCTAATGGCAGGACCAATGATCGTCCTCTACAACCTGTCAATCCTCGTCGCATTCCAGGTAACACGGATCCGCGAGCGACGCTCGCCAGGTCACTGATTAAGCGACTGTCGGAAAACAACTTGAACAAGTTTCAACGAGCCGCTATCTCGCCAGACTCCCCGCTCCCCTGAGGGATCCCCTCATTTTTCTGGAGAATCCGGGCATGGCGCGGGAATTTCGGAAGGCTCT
>JAZDLZ010000530.1:0-3442 GCA_043801535.1 Pseudomonadota bacterium | reverse complement strand
CCAGGATCAGATCCGTTCGCCGTTCTGGCATCGCTGCTGATGGTGTGCGAGAGCGGTGTGCGGCTGAGCGTGAGTCTTGGTAGCATTGACAGCTCGGACCTGCTGCCGCCCGTGCTCAAGCGCGGCCTTGCTCCCGAGGGTGAGGACGTGGCAGCGGCGGCAGCGCGGGCGCTGGCAGAGAACGACGAGGAGTCGCTGGCCAGCCAGCTCTTCCAGAGACCGGAAACGCTTGGTGTCGTGCTGCACGAGCTGGCGGCCCGGGAACACTGCAAGGTGCTGCTGTTCGTCGACCAGATGGAAGAGGCGTATACGATGGTTGCCGACGGAGCCGGAAGGGAGGCATTCGTCCGTGCGGTCTGCCGAGTGGCGGATCATCCGTCGAGCCCGGTGCGGGCGGTGTTCACCATCCGTGACGATTTTCTCGGATATCTCGAAGGCGGTCTCGAGGTGGCGGCGGCGCTGTCACGGGTGTTCGTGCTGCGCCGTCCTGGACGGGAGGGGCTGGAGGAGGTGCTGGCCCGGCCGCTCGCCTCGGTAGGCTACAACTACGACGACCCGCGACTGGCAGCCGAGATGGTGGACTCGGTAAAGAACGAACCGGCCTGTCTTCCTCTCATTCAGTTTGCCGGGCAGATGCTGTGGGACCGGCGTGACAAGCAACGGCGGCTCCTGTGCCGGGCGACCTACGAGGCGATGGGTGGAGTAGCAGGATCCCTGGCCGAGCACGCCGACGGAGTATTGGCTGGCATGACCCAGTCCCAGGTGGATCTGGCGCGGCAGGTATTGCTGCGGCTAGTGACTCCGGCAGGAACGCGGCGGGTAGTGGCAGTATCCGCGGCCGTGGCTGGTCTCGGGCCGGCTGTCGGGGAAGTGCTGGACCGGCTGACTCAGGCGCGACTCCTCACCGTACGTCGGGCCGCGGACGGCAAGCGGCAGCCGGGAACCCGTTCGGGTGGCGGCGGTGGCGGCGGCAGCGGCAGCGGTGCCGGTGCTATTGGCAGTGGCAGTGGTGCCGTCGATGCCATTGGCAGTGGCATTCGTGGCAATGACGGCAGCAGCGAGGCAGTGCTGGAGTTGGTTCACGAATCGCTGATCCGTACCTGGACGCGCTTGGCACGCTGGCTCGAGGAGAGCAAGGAAGATCGCGTGTTCCTGGCCGAGATCGGTCAGGCGGCGGAGCTCTGGGAGGGGCGTGGCCGCCGGCCAGAGGAGGTCTGGCAGGGAGACGCTCTACGCGAAGCCAGAAGCAAGGCGGCACGCCTGGGTACTGCGCTGCCGGAGCTCGTTGCTCGTTTCTTGGAGGCAGGGACGAACAAGGAACGGAGCGTTACCAGGCGCAAGAAAGCGCTGCTCGCCATGGTGGTCACTGCCCTCGCTGCAATTGCCGTTGCTTCGGTGCTGGTGGCGCAGGTGACAGTCCGGCAGAAAAGACGCGCCGAGCAGCGCGAGGCCGAGGCCTTGATCCAGCGTGCCGAGGCTCAGCGTGAAGGCGCCAATGCTGCCCTGCGTCGTGGCGACTTGCTCGAGGCCCGAGCCAAGCTGCGCGGCTCCCTCGAGACTCGCGACTCGACCATGGGACGCATCCTGTGGGGAGAGCTTTTGCAGGATCCTCTCGTCTGGAGCAAGACGCTCGGTGGATGGCTTCACGACGTGGCGTTCTCGCCCGACGGTAAGACGGTCGCAGCCGCCTGTACCGACGGCAGGGTGCACCTGATCGATGCCCAGACCAGCGCCCTGCGCACCCTGCGTGGCCGGGTTGGCGCGTTTTCCTCGGTTGCCTTTTCGCCCGACGGCCGATACCTGGCAGCAGGAGCCGAGGCGGGTGCGGTGGTTCTCTGGGATCTGGCGCAGGGCAGCGCCAGAGAGCTTCTCGGTCACAGTGCCCAGATTTTTGGCTTGGCTTTCGACGCAACAGGCGAGCAGCTCGCCTCGGCGTGCTTCGATACCACCGTGCGGATCTGGGATCCGAGCACCGGCAAGATGAAGCAGGTATTGCGCGGGCACGAGAAACAGGTGACCAGGGTGGTGTTCGGATCGGCTTCCGATGCTCTGTTGTCGGCAGCCAAGGACGGAACTGTGCGCCAATGGCAGATCAGCACTGGCAGCAGTCGAGTCGTGGCCAGGACAGGAAGTCAGATCTACGGACTTGCTCTCGATTCGACCGACGACGAGCTGATCGCCGGTGGCATCGACGGAAAGATTCGTCGATTCACGCAAAGCACCGGCGAGGAGCGGATGCAGCTCGTCGGTCATCGTGACTTGGTGACCTCCACGGTGCTGAGCCCCGACCGTCGAGCATTGGCGTCGAGCAGTCTCGATCGAACAGTGCTTCTCTGGGATCGGAGCACGGGCCATCACCGCGTTCTCGGTCGTCACCGGGATATCGTCACCGCCGTGGCCTTTAGCCCGGATGGCCGGCTAGTGGCATCCGGTGGCCACGACGCCACGGCGCGGCTCTGGCAGGTCGGCGTCGAAGTCGAGGCAGCCGACGCCGAGGAGAGCGGTCACACCAACAGCGTATGGTCGTTGGATTACTCCCCCGACGGTGGCCATCTCGTCTCGGGCGCCCTGGACAAGACCGTGCGTACCTGGGAGGTACGATCGGGAAGACAAAGAATGCTCTTGCGAGGTCATCAGGGAGTGGTCGCCGGCGTTGCCTTCAGTCCGGATGGCAAGAGGATTGCCTCGGCCAGCCACGACCGCAGCGTGCGAGTGTGGGATCTGGCCAATGGCGGCAGCGAGGAGCTCCAGCCTCGTCATGGCGTTCACGCCTGGGATGTTGTCTTCGGCTCGGACGGAAGGCTGATCGCCTCGGCGGGAGCCGACTGGAGAGTGCAATTCTGGGATGCACGTACCCTCGCCGCGACCGGGGAGCTCAGAGCGGATGCGGTCCTCAACGAGCTCACCATGAGTCACGACGGAAGCCTGGTCGCCGCTGCCGCCATGAATGGCTCGGTGTACGTCTGGGATAGAAAGAACCTCAAGCTTGTCGCCGAGCTCCGCGGGCATCAGGGTCAAGCGGGCAGTGTGGTATTCACCAACGACGACCGCACGATCATCTCTGCCAGTTTCGACGGAACCATCTGGCGCTGGGACCTGGCCAGCAAGGCCGGCAGCATCGTGGGAAACCGTCACGGCGCGGTCGGAAGACTGGCTATCAGCCCGGACGGTAGTCTCGTCGCTAGCCCGGGTGACGACGGTGAGGTCCGTCTGTGCAGCACCGGAACCGGTGAGACAAGAGCAGTCTGGCGCGGTCACCGTGGTGGTGTTTCGGCGGTCAGGTTCGGTCCGGACGGCAGGCTAGCCGCCACTTGCGGAGGAGATGGCACGGTTCGAACCTGGGACGTCGCTACTGGCCGGCCATACTGGCGGGCGCCGGCATTGTTGCGTTCGCCGCCGCGCGTCTTCACTCATCTTGGCTGGGTAGAGCTCGATGGGAAGG
>JAZDLZ010000516.1:0-7247 GCA_043801535.1 Pseudomonadota bacterium | reverse complement strand
GACCAAAGACCGAGAACGGCCTGCGCTCCCTCGGGTGCCTTGTCATGTCCATCCGACCGAGACACGTCCACGTCGGGTATCGCTGACGCTCTGGTTTCGCCGCCATCGACGGGGGACCAACGAGCAACGATCACACCCGTGCTGTCCTTGACTGTTGGCCCTTCTTGCGATAGGAAGGCATCCCGTTGCTCTCGAATAATGGGCAAGGAGTATCCGGCATGTCGCTTCGCTTCGATTTCGATTGGGTCTTGTGACTGTTTTTCTGGCCGCCTTCTGCGTCGCCTGCGGTGACGAGAGCGGAGCTGATGGTCTGTCAGTGAACGGCTCCGTCGTCGGTACCGCGGTGCCCGCGAACGCGAAGGTTGTTGTCGTTTGGCTGGTCATGTCGTCCGGAAGCCCTGACTACACATACAAGTACGGCGAGGGCACCTCCACCAACGCGAGCTTTGTCGTGACAATGACCGCTGACCCGCCAGCCCAAGCCATCGATTCCTCTGGCTTCGGAGTCGGCTACGTCATGCTTGTGGCGTCGGACGCCCAGATCCCCGACGGGATAGTAACCAAGGACCAGCTCCAGCCCTTCGGGTTGAGCGCGAGGTACGCGATCATCTGGAAGAACGCGACTGTCACGGACATCGATTGGACCACAGCGTTTCCTGCCGGGTTCATGTGTGGCCGTTGCGTACCCGCTTCCGACGGAGAGATTTTCGACGGATACGAGCCGGTGGACTGCTCCCAGGTCCAGATCGAGACGGCCACTGACATCGAAACCCTGGACGTATGCAACTGGACGTAGGCTCTCCTGCCGCACCAGGCGTGCGCCCGTGTCGCGGAAGCGACGGAAGGAGCAGGATGCTAGCGAAACGTGCGCCCAACTGGCTACCGTTAGGAGCACCGACCATTGCTCGGGGCTCTTGCTTTACAGTTCGTAATCGTGCTCGTGCTCGTGCTCGAAAACACTGCGCTTTCCTCCCGGGCAAGGGTAGTGTTCGGGCGAGAGAGTGTAAAGCGAGTCTGACCGGTCCCCCGTTGGGATTCGGATTCCGGGATTCGGCCTCCGCACTTCCGACTCCTGTTCGGCGAGCCCTTTGCTCCTTCGTCGTTGCCGCCGCCATGATTGGCGTTTCCGCCGCTCCCGCTGCTGCTGCCGAGGACCGCGTTCCATTGTCGGCGAATTTCTCGACGGGAGAGCTCACCGGAATCGCCATCACCGCCACGATGGATATCGCCCTCTTTGCCCTGCAGCGGCCGCTAGTCGATTGGCGCGGAGAGCCTCTTGTCGGGGATCCAGGTAGTCTCGACCGCTCGGTCTCCAACAGCCTCTATCGGCCGGGCGAAGGCCGTCTCTTGGGCGGCGTGCCAGACGTCGGTGGACAAGTCATTGCCCCTGTTCTGGTGCTTGGCTACTATGCCCTCGACGCAGGGCTGCTCTTCTCGCGAGGTCGCTCGCTCAGCGGCGACGCCAACGCCGACCACGAGCTCGTTGCCTTGGTCGAGGGCTACTCATTGACAGCCGGCCTGACTCAACTTGCCAAGATCGCCATCGGACGGGAACGACCAGAGTATGCACTCGGTCGGCGCGCTCCAGATCGCGACGATTCCGAGGCCACCGTGTCCTTCTTCTCGCTGCACTCGTCCTCGAGCTTCTGCCTGGCCGCCTTTGTCTGGCGCGACGTATCGGACTGGCTCACCCACGAACGCATGCAGGGCGAGTCGACGAACATCCGGTTTTGGATGGGACGAGTTGCCCCGGCAATCCTCTTCTACGGCGCCGCAGCGCTGGTCGGCTATTCGCGAATCGTGGACCAGAAGCACTACCTTTCCGACGTCGTGTTTGGTGCGCTGGTCGGGAGCGCGATGGGGAATCTTGCCTATGCGCTTCATTTCGACGGATCAGGCCAGCCGCGGCGGCGCTTGGCCACTCCAGGACCCACGAGAGTGATGCCTAGCGTTGTCCCGAACGGAATCGGCCTGACGCTCACCTGGTAGACGGCGCCAACCCGCAATGCCAGTCACTTAAGGAGCCAGGAGAGCGAGCGAATCCCTGAGGTTTTTCGCCAGCCCGGGTTGAGGGGGCGGGCTGCGCGGCGAAAAGCTGCCCGCCCCCGACCACCGAGGCTGCTTAAGTGACTGGCATTGCTCCTAACCGTTAACCGTTCTCGGCCATCGTACTTCCTCTGCTGAAGCACCGATGGTAGGACGGCGGAAGCGCCAGCGCTGGCATTCCTCGCTGCCAGACTACCGGCACCCTACGCCAGACGTCGCCGAGCAGCTCGCAGTAGTCCTGATAGAGCGCGGTGAGATCGATCGCCTCGAAATCGCCGACCTCGGTGGCCACGAACAGCCGAAGTGACTTGTCGTCGGTTGTCAGATGAGTGACCGCTCCGTGCAACTTGAAGTGACGCAGGCGCTTGCCGGTTTCGAGGCTCCATACTCCCACGTCGCCGCTCGCGTAGCCCACAATCAGCGTCTGGTGCGGGCCTTCGCTCATTCGCTCCACCGCAGCCGGCAGCGTCTCCTCGAAAGAATGGCCTGGTCTGGCGGTCTCGGGACTGACCGGCAGGAGCTCAATATCGCCAGCATCGTAGCCGACTGCCAGCAGCCGCCCTTCGTTGACCAAGGCCAACGCGTGCACTCCCTGAGCCACGGCCAATCTGGCCAATTCGTTGCCGTTCTCGTCGGAGACTAGCACATGCCCATCACTGGCTATCAGGATGCGATTCATCTGGTACGCGAGCGCAGTCGCACTGCTGGCGAGCTCGCGCGGAGCCGAGGTGGCGGGTCCAGGATCGAGACGGTTCGTCGCGTTTCCGGCGGGAGCAGTATTGGGCGGTTCTTCGAGGAAATACACCGTGCCGCCAACCAGGGCCAAACAACCGTGCCCTGTTGCCGCGAGGTGCGGTACCGCAGCGTTTCTTTGCGCGTCGCGGACGTCCTCTTGCCGCCGTTGCATTCCAGCGGACTCGCTCCGTGTCCGGAGCTCTCGGCTGTTGATTGGAAACTCTGGGCTCGTCGCCGGCTGACCTCGTTTCTCGCCATTCGCGTTCGCAACCGACATTCTGGCGAGAATCCGATCGGCATCCATGCTCCACAATTGGAGCTCGCCGTCGTAGGTGAGGAGGCACAACGAGTCGCCGTCGCCAGCGCTATCAGGCTGACTCACAGACGAATTCTGCACCGCGATTCTTGCTTCCTCTGCCACTGTCCGGCGCCACGCCACCAATTCGGCAGTGCTGCCCAGAGCTGCCCGTGCCTCGGCATCGCCGCCACTGGGGTTTCCGCCAATCACCCCGGTGCCACGCAGCGCGCCGCCAGCTGTTCGAGCAGCGTCGAGCTCCGTCCAGCCACGGTGAGTGAAGACGAGCGGCGGCGAGCGTAACACCAGCGGCGCCCGCCAGTACGGCCTGCCAGTGGCAACCTCCCAGGTACGAACGGTTCCGTCGTCGCCACAGGTGGCTGCCAGCTTGCCGTCTGGGGAAAAACCAACGGCCCGGACCTCTCCACGGTGACCGTGCAACACCGCCCTGGTCATGCCGGTCGCAGCGTCCAACAGACGGGCTGTGCCGTCGGCGCTGGCAGTACCAACCAGACTGCCATCGGGACTGAGCACGGCACCATGGACGGCGGCCTCGTGCCTCCCCAGGACAAACTCGGTCTTGCTCTTCAGGTCCCAAAGTCGCACCGTTCCGTCTCCGCCGGAAGACACCAGACGTCTGCCGTCCGCGGCGAGCTCGACACGCGCGACTTCGCCCTGGTGTCCACGCAATTCCGCCATCGGCCGAGGTTTGTCCCAGTCCCAGACGTACAATGCGCCGTTTCCGGCGGCAGCGACGACCAAGCTGCCGTCGGGACTGACAGCGACACCGTTGAGATACAGCGGCGCTTCCAGTCGACCGACCAACGAACGAGACTCGGCCTCCCACAGGAGTACCTTGCGATTGACATCGACGGAAGCCAGCCTCCGGCCGTCAGAACTGAAGGCAACGCCCGTGGCGTTGGCACCATGACGCGGCGCCAGCTCTTCGCTGCTCCCGCTCAGGGCGTCCCAGACTCGGATGCTGCGATCGAGGCTCGCCGACGCAAACGTCTTGCCGTCCGGGTTGAAGTCCAGGCTCTCGACCGAGCCACGGTGACCAGAGAGGCTCATTCGCTGCCGGCCAGTGGAAGTGTCCCATATTCGCAACATTCCGTCGACGCCGGCCGAGACGACAGTGCTGCCGTCGGGCGAGACCGACAAGGCGTGCACGCCACCATTGTGTCCCTTCGCCTCCGATCCTCTTCTCTCGGTGTCCACCCGCCACAACCGCAAGGTACCATCGTAGCCACCCGATGCCACGTACCGACCATCGGGACTGAAGACGACCGTGGTGACCATTCCTTGATGATGGCCAAGCACGACGTGACCAGCAGATAGCGAACGAGCTTCGCGCCCGCCCCATCGCCCGGGGGTGCCGCGCAGATCCCACAGCCGGACGCTCATGTCCGTGCTACTCGAAGCCAGAGTCTGACAGTCGGGGCTGAACGAAGTGGCAGTTGTGACGTCCTGATGGCCGTGCAGCGTCGTCACCACCTCACCAGTGTCGGCGTGCACCAGCCGAATCGTGCGCTCGAAGCCTCCGACAGCCAGGTATCGATTGGCAGGACAGTAAGCCAGGGCATATAGGGAGTTTGGCTCCTTGATCAACGTCTGCCCAACACCTGTCTTTGCGTCCCATCGTCTGACTGCTCCGTCTCTAGCCACATAGAACAGCTGCCCGTTCGGGGCGAACACCAGCCGGGTCCCCGTGCTCCCGTGCCCGCGCATTGCCATCCGCTGCCTACCGCTGCCCAATTCCCAAAGTCGCACGGTGGTGTCGTCGCCAATCGATGCCAGCAGCTCCCCAGTGGGATCGAACGCCAATCCCTGGACTTGCTCGTCATCTCCGCCGAATTCCCTGGCGTTGCCTCGTTCCAGGTCCCAAACAACCAGCGAACCGCCCAAGCTACCTGCCGCCAGGCTCCTGCCATCCGGCGAGAAAACGACCGACTGGAGCTCGCCCTGATTGCTGCGCAGAACGCGCACTGCAGCAGTGTCGGCGTCGACAAGGTAGGCTTTCCCGCCAGCACCGGCGCCTGCCACGGTCCTGCCGTCGGGTGAGTAGGCAACGTCCTGCACCCAGCCACCGAGCTTTTTGCTCCACACCAGCGGCTCCTCCTCGAGCTGACCCCATAGCACCCGGCCCATGGTCGAATCGCTGGTCTCGAGCGAGCCGCGCAGCTTGGACCGTGCCTCCAGCAGATCGCCCCGACCGAGCGCCGCCAGCGCCCCCTCGCGCTGGGATTCGGCCTCGCGTTGCTCGGCTCGTGCCCGTTCTGCCTCGGCGCGATCCTTCTGAGCTCGAGTTTCGCGCTCCCGAAGGAGCGACACCAGCGCCACGGCCGCCAAGAATACCATCACCGCCGCAGCGAGCATTCGCCGGCGCTGTCGATGTCGCTTGTCCTTGTGCATCCCCGCCAGCAGGAATCGCTCCACCTGCTCTGGCACCTTGGTTGTCAGGCGAGCCAGCTTGCTGCTTGCGTCGGCTAGCGCCGATCCCTGCCACAGCTCCTCTGGTCGCTGCCCGCGCTTCTCCCAGAGCTCTGCAGCCTGCTCCGCCTCGTCAAGAAAAGCGCGCTCTTCCTTGCTCTCCTCGAGCCAGCGCGATAGACGCCGCCAAGTCCGGATCAGCGACTCGTGCGCCAGCTCCACGACGGTCTCGATCTTCTGGCCAGTATGCCCCTTGCGCAAGGACACCAGTCGGGCGTCAGCCAGTCGACCAAAGACAGTGTCGCCATCCTTGCCCAGATTGCCGACTACTTCGTTGACCGACACCGATCGCCTGGTACCCTCGGGAGTCACCAGCGCCAAGAGCAGTTGCCGGCCCACCTCGACTTGCTCGCCGCTCAACCCGGCAAGCACCGCGTCGGCGTGCTCGGCCAATGCTCCGGCTATCCCCCCCATTGCTTGGTAGGCCGAACGCAGAATCAACCGTCGTGACCGGTCGCGTTTCTCCCACAGAAGCTGAGCGGCAAACTGAACCAGTGGCAGACAAGCGGGCTCCCCTTCCACCGACGCCACCATCTCGTGCAGAAGCCCAGGATCCTCGTAGCGATAGCCTGCCAGCTCTATCGGCCTCCCCAGCATCTCCGCCAGCATCTCCCGTCCCGGTTGGCGTAGCACCATGACCCGATCCAGCATCCCACCGACGTCGACACCTGCCATCACTCGACCGAGGAAATCGTCGCGGAGGGTAAAGACTGCTCGCACCGGACCGCCCGCATCGTCGGCCGCCTTGCACACGGCGGCCACGAACCGGCGCCGGGTCTCCTCTTCGACGAGCGCGAACACTTCTTCGAGTTGATCGACGAAAAGGAGCACCTTGCTCCCCGTTCTTGCCGCCAACTCGTGCAAGAACACATGCAAGAGTCTGGGAGTCTCGCGAAGCTGCGCGGCCAGCTCCTTCCAGTGCATCTGGTTATGACTATTCCCCGCGCCCATTCCCACACCCATGCCGATGGCAACACCCTCGGCCGGCGTCACCAGCAGCATGCGCGAGTCGACCTCCCGCTGGCTGAGATTGGAGGTATCGTATCGCTCGCCTTCTCGACCGCCTTGTTGAAGCCGCCTGGCAAGAATCTCGAATGGATCGGCACCCGGCCTTAGCCGCACTACCACCCAGTTCCCCTGCTCGCGCAGCCTGGCGATTGCCCCGGCCTGCACAAACGAGCTCTTTCCTGCCCCCGACGGGCCGACTACCCCCAGGACTGGCTGCTCGCGCAGCGCCTCGAGAAACGCAGTCGTCTCGGCATCGCGGCCAAAGAACAAGTCTGCATGTCGCTCGCCGAAGGCCAGCAGACCTCGAAAGGGGTTCATTTCCGCTTCCAGGTGCCGCCAGCGCAGGAGGCTCTCGAGCCGGATTGCCACCTCCGCGGCCATGGGCCGACAAGCTGGATTCTTGTCCAAGCACTGCCCCACGACCCTGGCCAGCTCCTCGGGAATTCCGGTACCTACCACTGGTGGAACCGGGGCATGGCTCGCCACCAGCGCTGGAAAGCGGCGCGCAGAAAAATCGTCATACGGCCTTTTTCCGGCCAATAGCTCGTAGAGCACTACTCCCAGCGCCCACACATCGCCAGCCTCGGCAATCCGCTCCCCGCGCCATCCCTCTGGCGCGATGTAAAATGGCGTTCCCACCAACGCACCCTTGGGGGTGCTGTTGGGATCCTGC
>JAZDLZ010000487.1:0-2354 GCA_043801535.1 Pseudomonadota bacterium | reverse complement strand
CACCACCACCACCACCACCATCGCCGGTGACTCAAACCGCGGAGGCCGAGCCGCTCATTCTGGCCGAGTGGCCTGCCGACGGAGGAACTCCGCCTGCTGGCCTGGGAACGGTGGACGGCTCATCGCCAGGGCGTCTCTCGGAATCGACAGACGTCGGGGCGCCGTCTGCCTTGGGCGCGCCGGAGTTGAAGCGGCTCGCCAGCAATGCCCTCCGGCGGTGGGGAGCGATGCTGCCCAAATCGCCGCCGCAGACTGTTTTTGGAATCCCGCTGGCGGCACTGCGCAACGATTCGTTTGTCCGTCGAACATTCCTGACTGCGGCCGCTGCCCTCGTCATCACCAGGCTGCTCCCAGTTGGCCACATCGCCGGAAAGACCATTTTCGCCTGGTCAAGCGATCCCTTGCAGACAGGCCGGGGAGGACCTGGTCTTTGGCTTGGCCTGATTTGGCCGTTGGCTGCCGCGATGACCTATGCCGTCGCCGCCCACCTGCCCAAGTCGATAGCCAAGCAGGTTCCGGCAGTGGTCTTGCGCTGGGCTCCGTTCCTCGTCGCCTTCCTTTCGATAGGTATTACTCACTGCACAGTTGCGGTCGGCGGGGCTGCGTTGCTTATTGGCCTGAAGGATTGGCTGCCGAACACCATCGGCCTCTTGGCGTGGGCATACCCGGTTCTCGTGTTCGGACTGATGGCACGGATTCAAGACCCGACTGACGGGGCTGCCAGACTGCTGATCCTCGTCGGTTCGCTCCTGAGCTCGGCTTGCGGGCTGGCCAGCATCGACGGCCTTCTCGCTCTGGATATGCCTATTATCCTGATTATTCACGGTGTTCTCTTCTTGTTGGTTGTGGCAATGATGCTCGCCAGCATGGTCTTCGCAATACCAGCTGGCATCGCTCCTCGGCTTGGATTGGCCGAGCCGTTTCTTCCGTTCGTGACCGCGGCTCTGGTCGCATGGCCTGCAGTTTCCGCGCTTCTGGTTGCGTTCGGTTTTGCCACCTCCAAGGGAAGCGGCAACGCTAGCTTGCTTCTCCTTTTCCCGCATCTATTGGTCATGCAGATCGCCTACTTCGGCGTCCTACTGGTTTGCGCTCCCCGTGCCCTCGACGCGATCAAAAAGCTGTTCGGGCAAGCAGGACGGGGAGGTGGTTAGTCACCGCCGCAAAACAAGCCGATCGACTGATCCCCAAAACGGCGATAGTGACCACGAGCGCAGCGCGGCTACGCCGCGTGGAGGGGGGGCCCCGTTGAGCTTTGCTCGACGGGGGGGACGGCGAGGGCTCGCAGCCGCCCTTAGATAGAGTCGCGGCGCTGCACCAATTTGGTGGTCGCCCGGGAGATGACGCGCCGCGGTTCCCCTCCTCGGAGAGGAGGGGCGGCTACGTTCTACGTTTGCCGGAACAGTAGCAACGCACTGCCATACGCGCGCCTCTATCCGCTTCTGGTTGTCGTCACATCACAAGGAGGCTCTCGACCGTTTCGTTTGGCAAGCGAAGGGCCTGCCGCAATCACGATGCGCGCACACGCTTCGGCGTCGCTGGCGGCGTCGTGGTGCTTGAGCGCCAGCCCCAAGTAGGCACACACATCCGGCAAGCGCGTCGGTCGCAGCCCCCATGCCTGCCTTGCCATCCGCACGGTGCAGCGAAATGGCAGGTTGGGCGGCGCGATGCCAGCCTTGGCGCAGCACGTCCGCAATACCGAGCGATCGAACGGAGCATTGTGCGCGGCGAGGAACTCCGCACCGTCTACAACCGGGCACATCTCGCGCCAGACCGGAGCGAACGTGGGCTCCTCAGCAACGTCGGACCAGGTGATCCCGTGGATGTGCGTGAACACGAACGACCGGCGCGGCGGCCGAATGAGTCGCGCCACCCGCGCCACGACTGCCCCGTCCTCGACGCGCACCAGGCCGACAGCACAGGCGCTGTCACGACCGTAGTCGGCAGTCTCGAAGTCGAGCGCGACGAAGCAGGCACTCATGCTGGAGTGCAGGATACACCGGATGGTTGGCTAGCCAGCCGGGATTGCTGGATTGCTGTTTTTCTGGGTCGGCTGCCAGTCGCCAAGCCAGCCCATCCCGACGTGCGCCGGATCGAGTGTCAGACCCAACGGGTACATTGCGAATCGAGGCGAATGGCCGCATGAAGGGAACGCCGACCACCTTCTGGGGAAAGCTCGTGCGCGGTGTCGACGGCACAGTGGCCGACTGGCATCCGCTAGTAGCCCGTCCCAGAAGTTCTGATCCGTCCCTTGGCAATTCAAGATCATGCTGCTCGCGCTGGCTGTGGCGAGAGCGAGCGCCGTTGCAGCGCCACGTTGAGGTTGGCGATTGCTTCGTGTGCGCGCTTCTTTCGCA
>JAZDLZ010000477.1:0-3020 GCA_043801535.1 Pseudomonadota bacterium | reverse complement strand
CTCGGCAAGCACGGCGAAACGGGGCAGCGCCGGTACTCGACCTTCCGCGGCCACGCCCCAGACGAGCTCGTTGCCCACGAGCATCGATGGATCGAGGAATTGCACGTCCTCGCTACGAATCCGCACGCCGGCGTTGGCGGCAACTGCCCAGAGACGAGCTCGATAGGATCCGATCAGCCGGCCCTCGTACACTGGTCCACCCTCGCCGGCAAAATTCTCCTCGTCGCCCGTCGGGAGCGATACCACCAAGGCGCCAGCGGCAGCGGGCCCGTAGCCATGTGGAGCGCCCCAGAACCTTGCCTTGGCATAGAGACGAATGTCTCCGAGCATGCTCTTCTCGAGCGATCGGTTGTCGTCTTCGTGGGCAAATCCCAATTGCTGGAACCGATCCCCTTGCTGGAGCACGATCAGCGGCACTGCCGTGCCCACCAGCACCCGGTCGAACAGACCCACCGAGATCAGCAAGTCCGTACCGACTCGACGAGATATTGGCTTCGACAGAGTATCCCCGACTTTGTAGTCCGTACCATTCCATCCGGCACTGACCACCAACGGTCGGGCGGACTCCCACGACACCAAGCCAACTGACGGCGCCAGGTGCGGGCCGACATCTCCGTCGTCTACCTGCCAAAATCCACCCGGCCCAGGTGCAGGCATCAGCCGCTCGATCTGCATCGATGCCTCGCCGGCTCGGTCCACTTCCTTGTCGGTTTGAGCCAGCGTATCGCCGGAGAATCCAAGCCACGAACAGAACGAAACAGCCAGCGCCCAGTGCCACCGCAAGCTCCTCATCGGTGTGCCTCCTTGCGCGCCATCGACGTTCCGGCAGCCCAGTACAACCGAGCGGGTGCCACGTGTCGATAGCGTTCCGCGCGCATCCTCAACGATGCAGCGAAATCAACTATGTCGCTACGGGTACCTCCCGCAGCACGTATGCGTGAAGCATGGGCAAGGATCGCTTCGCGGACGCCTTCAGGATGATACAGAAACGTCCGGCCGAAACGAACGGATCCCTGCCATCCGAGCAGCCGAGCCTCCATCACCGCTCCTCTTTCCACCCCGGGTAGTCTGCGCCGCTCCTGCACCCGGAATCGACTCCCGCCGAGGAGATCGAACAGCAGCACCGCCCCGTCGGCGATGGCGCTCACGACGAACAGACTACGGTGAGACGTTGCCCACGCCCACAACGCGGATTGGGCGTCGTCTCGTTGGACTGTTGCCAAGGCGTCCCAGATCGGCGCGCGCGAGGTCCCTGGCGTTGGCCTTTCGACCACGTACCACTCCAGAAACGCCGCACTGCGGGTCTCGAAAAGCGCCTCGTCCTCGAAGACGGTTCCCGTCTTCTGGACAAACTCCGCACGCCCCGCCACGATGTCAGCCCGGTTGGCGCTGCTGCTCAAGCGCTCAACCAAGGAATCAAACACCATCAGCAGCGTTTCCGGCATTCGCTCTTTCTTGACTACAGAGGCTCGGTCGTTAGTGGGCTCGCTAGACGCTACGCAGACTGTTGCTAGATTTTTTGCCGACGTTATCACACCTTGGCCAGACCCTGGCCAAACGTTACTTTTCCTCCAAGAAAGGTGAGCACCGGCCGGCCACGAAGCTTCCGTCCCTGGAAGGGAGTGTTTCGCCCTTTCGATAGGAATCGTTCCTTCTCGACGACGAATTCGACATCGGGGTCGATGACCGTGAGATCGGCCGGCGCTCCGACTGCCAGAGTGCCCACTCCCGCACCGTCGAGATTGAAGACCCGTGCTGGTCCGATCGTCATTAGCTCGATGGCCCGCTCGAGAGCCATTGCTCCATCGCGCACTAGCCCGAGCACCAGAGGCAGAGCCGTCTCGAGACCGACCATGCCAAAGGCAGCCTGGTCGAACTCGACGTCCTTCTCCACCGAGGAATGCGGCGCGTGATCGGTGGCGATGGCATCGACCGTGCCGTCGGCCAGCGCCTCTCGCAGGGCTGCCACGTCGACGCTCGCTCGCAGCGGCGGGTTGACCTTGGCGCTGGTGTCATAGTGAGCGCACGCTTCGTCCATCAGCGTCAAATGGTGGGGAGTGACCTCGCAGGTCACCGGCAGTCCGCGATGCTTTGCCTCCCGGACCAGCTCGACCGACCGCTTGGTTGAAGCGTGGGCAAGATGATAGCGACCACCGGTCAGGGCGCACAGCTCGAGGTCTCGCGCCACTATCACTGCCTCCGCTGCCCCGGGGATGCCGCGAAGGCCGGCATGGGTTGCCACCGAGCCTTCGTTCATCACCCCGCCGGCTACCAGATTCTTGTCCTCGGCATGCTGGACAACGGGCAATCCGAATGTGCGGGCGTACTCGAGCGCCCTCCTCATCAGCTCGGCATTCATCACCGTGTGCCCGTCATCAGAGAGGGCGACAACACCAGCGTCGCACAGCTCGCCAATCTCGCTGAGCGATTCGCCAGCGAGTCCTTTGGTGATAGCTCCAATCGGGCGCACTCGTGCCGCTCCGACCTCGCGAGCCCGACCGAGTATCAGCTCGGTGACTGCTCGGCTGTCGTTCGGTGGGTTGGTGTTGGGCATACAGCACACCGTGGTGAAACCGCCGGCCGCTGCAGCGCGGGTGCCAGTAGCAATGTCTTCCTTGTACTCCTGCCCCGGCTCCCGCAGGTGAACGTGGAGATCGACCAAGCCGGGAACGACGAGCCGATCGGCAACATCAATGACTTGTGCTCGGGCAGGCAACCCAATCCCCTGCTCGATCCTGGCGATGCGACCATCCTTCACCAGAACATCGGCCCGAGCATCGAGCTTCTTGGCGGGATCGATAACGCGCCCGCCTCGCAACAGATAATCCATGACGGTTGGCGGTTGTACCAAGTCAGACGGCTGAGGTCAAAGGCCTAGCGCGGGTGTGAACAAAAGCCGTTGGTCGTGCTGTTCCCGGTCCCTTGTGCCTAGTCCCTAGTTCCTTGTTCCATTCCTCTTTCGAGGTGCTATTCTCGCCGCAGCAATCGGCGGCGCGACGGTGACATGGCACTCCAATGAA
>JAZDLZ010000472.1:0-3631 GCA_043801535.1 Pseudomonadota bacterium | reverse complement strand
CTGGGCTGGTTCTGGACGTACGCCTTCGAGTACCACCAGCAGCACGACACCAATCCCGATCGTTTCTGGCGCTCGTTCTCGCTGATCCTCGGCAAGTATCCTGTCATGACCACGCTCGTCGCTGTTGGCTTGGCGGCGCTGGTCACGGCGCTGGCGCTCCGTCGCCGCCTGCCTTCCGGCGGTACTGCCTTCCTCTATTGGGTGTGGATGTTCGCCTGCGCGTGCGTGATCGGCGCAGTGGGCTGGGCCACCCAGTGGGCACACTTCAATGCCTTCATTCCGGCGATCGCGATCGGAGCCATCGCCGCCGGCGCCGCGCTTCCGGTCATCGCTGCCTCGATCGACGAGATCTTCCCCAACCCTCGTTGGATCGGTACGCTGGCGACGACGGCGTGCGTCGCCGCGCTCGGTTTTCAGCTGTACCAGGCGCGCTGGTCGCCGCGGATGTTCGTGCCGGCGGAGGCAGATCGTGCCGCCGGAGACCGTCTGATCGCCCGATTGAAGAAGATCGACGGTCCCGTCTTCGTTCCCTTCCACCCCTTCTACGCCCATCTTGCCGGAAAACCCACGCACGCCCACCGGATGGGCATGCTGGACGTCACGTACACCCCGCCGAGCTCGGAAGGCAAGAAGCAGCTTCGCCAGGGCGCGCACCAAGTCTCGGGCTTGAGCGAGCGACTGCGGGCGGGCTACTTCTCCGCGATTGTCCTCGACGATCGCGCGCACCTGCACGAGCTTCCCGGCATCACTCAAGGATACGAGCAAGCCGAAGTACTCTCCGCGCACGAAGCGCCGCGTACCTTTTCGGGCGCGCCGACAGTGCCGCGGGCAGTCTGGCTGCCGAAGAAGAAACGCAAATGAGACGCGTTCTGTCGTGGCGCGGCTGCCTCGCGGCATGCCTGCTGGTCACTCTGTCCGCTCTCGAGGTGTATTGCACCTGTCGAGCGCGATCGTCGGCGCCGACCGACGGCGATTGGCGTGCTGCCGCGGCGCTGATCGCCCAGGAATTCCAGCCGGGCGATCTCATCGTATTCGTTCCGCAGTGGAGCGACCAAGTAGGGAGGAAGTGGCTGGGATCGCTGATGTCGCTCGACGACGTGGCGCGCATGGACGACGCTGGCTACCAGCGCACCTGGGAGGTCGTTGCCGCCGTGACGGACTCGAGCTCCGCCGGTCGTCTGCGTAATCGAGGACAGGGTCGCGTCGTGCGGGAGCAGCAGCTCGGCAGGATTCGCGTCCGCCTGCGCGAGAATCCTGGTCGCGAAGTGTTGTGGCAGCTTCACGCCAACGCTCCCGTCCAGGAGGTCGGCTACGAGCCGCACCGTTGCGTCCGTCTACCCGACCTCGGTGCGGGCAGCGCGCCAGCCCGACTGGGCTTTCCCGGTGTCTCGTTCGGGACCGAGCTCGTCGTCTACGCTGGGCTCGCCGACTTCCGCACCAGGAGGGAGAACTACGGACGAGCAGCGATCCGAGTGCTGGTGGACGAAACCGAAGTCGCTCGAGCCACGCTCGACAACGAGAGTGGCTGGCTGGGCTTGCCGCCGGTGCCAACGACTCCCGGAGAGCATCACCTCGCGATCGAAGCAGAGCCGGTACCTTCGTCCTCCGGGCAGCCTGCGCGACTGGCAGTCTGCGTTGCGGCGGAGGCCAGGCGATGAGCCAGACGTCAGACCAGACGCCAGACCAGACGAACGGTCTTTCCACTTTGCCATCCGCTGGCGAAGAGGGAGATACGAGGCGCCCTCGCGCGGATTCGTTGCCCGGTCGCCGCCTCGATCTCGTCGTTGCCGGAGTGCTGGTTGCCGGCACTACCGCCGTCTTGCTTGCGACCGCGCCAGCCCAGGGTGTGCACCGGGACGAGGCGTACTACATGAAAGCAGGCGAGCAATACGCCACCTACTACGAGCACGCGCTCACTGGCAAGCTAGATGCGCCTCTTGCCAGGGAGTCGATTGCCCGCTACTGGTCGTACAACTCCGAGCACCCTCCACTGATGAAGCTTCTCTACGGGTTGTCGTGGCGGCTGTTCCACCGTTGCGACTGTGCCGAGGAGCGAGACCTTCACCCCGGCGTCGCCCGGCTCGAGCGAGGTCGCCATCGCACCCTCGCGTTCCTCTCGGAAACCTCGGCGTTCCGTTTGCCAACCATGGTTCTTTTCGGGCTCCTCGGCGCGCTGGTCTATCTGTTTTTCGTGGAGGCGTTTGGCTCGCGGGTCGGCGCCGCCGCTGCCGCCTTGCTCACCATCGCCCAGCCCCGCGCTTTCTTCCACGCCTCTACTGCCAGCTTCGACCTGCCCGCGGCCACTTGGTGGTTTGCCACCAGCTACGCATACTGGCGAGCGTTGGAGGGGGGCAAGCTGCGGGCGCTGGCCACGGGGCTGCTGTACGGCCTGTTCCTTTCCACCAAGCTCCAGTCTTTCTTCCTGCCGTTCGCTCTCGGTGGGCACTGGCTCTTTCTGGCAATGAGCAGGCGCCGACAGAAGCTCGGATGGCCAACGCCAGCGCCTCTGATCGCCATGGTCGTCGTCGGACCACTGGTATTCGCGGCGCTGTGGCCGCACCTCTGGCACGACACTGTTCGCCGCCTGGGCGGATACCTCGCCTTCCACTGGAAGCACGTCCACTACAACTTCGAGTACCTGGGTCACAACTTCAATCGCCCACCCTATCCGTGGCACGAGCCACTCGGAATGCTCGTCACTACCGCACCAGTGATTCTTCTGGCGCTCGCTCTCGCCGGAACAGCCCTGCTTGGCGCCGCCAGCAGGCTCGAGCAGCAGCAGCAGCAGCAGCGGCAGCGGCAGCGGCAGCGGCGTCGACAGACTGGCGACAAGCTCTCTCGCGCCACCTGGCTGCTGATCCTTCTTGGTGTCCTGGTGCCGATGGCTCCGTTCTTTTTCGGACGGACCCCGATCTTTGGCGAGACGAAACACTGGCTGGCGACCATGCCGCACCTGGCTATCCTCGCCGGAATTGCGGTCGCTCTCGTCGGCAAACGGCTGGCGGTGGAGCTTTCGCCGCGGCCTGTCGTCGGTTGCCTGATGGGAGTGGCGCTGGCAGGGGTGACCGCAGCTCCGGCAGTCGTCGAAACGATGCGTTCCCATCCCTACGCTCTGTCTCACTACAACGCTCTGGTCGGAGGCGCTCCGGGTGGCGCCGAATTGGGCATGAACCGGCAGTTCTGGGGATACGCGATCGCCGGCCTTCTCCCCTGGATGAACGCCAATCTCCCGCCGAACACCAAGCTCTACCTTCACGACTGCAACCACGATGCGTTCGAGATGTATCGCCGCGAGCACCTGATTCGCCCGGACATCGTCGACGCCGGCATGGAAGAGCCAGGAGTGCGCGCTTCCCAGGCGGCGCTGGTCATTCACGAGAAGCACTTCAACAAATACGAATACATGATCTGGAACGCCTATGGCCACGTTCGGCCCGCGGCCGTTCTCGTTCTCGACGGAGCTCCTCTCGTGACCCTGTATCTCCGCGACGACACATTCGGAGCAGGAAACCTGAGATGACTGTTTCGACGCGCGATGGCAGAACAGGTGACCGGCGACAGGCTAAGTCGCCGTCGCAAAATAACTTGAATAGTCTCGCCGCCGATCCATCCCGGCTGGCTGCGTCGCTCG
>JAZDLZ010000452.1:0-5874 GCA_043801535.1 Pseudomonadota bacterium | reverse complement strand
ACGTCGTGTCGAGAACCTGAGCGCATCATACGGGAGAAGGATCCTCGAATTGTGCGGTGTCGCTGACGTCGAGGGGAAGGATGCTCTCTGGGCCATCGGGGATGAAGTGGGGCAGCTTCCCCTGGCTTCGTGCTTCATCGGCGAGAGACCTGAATGCAGGTTCGCTGCATCTGTTTTTGACGGTACTGTTCCGGCTATCGATGAGAGGACTCTCCGGTTTGAGCTGTGTACACAGGCAAAGCTGCCGACGAGTTTTCTTGTTGTTGACGCCAGCAGCGCCGGCAGGACCTACATTCCAATGTATTCCGACATGCGCGCGCAGCTCCGGTCGGCAATAGACCAATGGAATACTGCGGTACTTGTCGGTAGCGATGCTTTCACCTGGGGCGCGCGCATCGACCAACGAAGGATAGACGACATCTATTCGATTGTGAGCCTGGCGATCTGGATTGATTCCCAGGCAGTTGCCGCTGCTTCCAGTCAGTGCGCCAATGAGTTTGGCGGCGTTGAGTATCCGCTCCGTTTGGCAGACGACAACTCCGACTCTTCTTCGGCAGAAGATTGCTATCGAGGATTGCTGGGCGAGGCATTCTTTGGCATGCACCAAGCCCAAGCGGAATGGGAGGTGGCGAAGAAGAGCCTGGATGCCAACGGCAAACGATTGGATGCGCAGAATGCATTCTGCGTAGACCTTGTCGATGACGAGAGCGAAAGAAAGAAGCTACGGGATAAGCATCGTCTGGATCAGGTGGCTCTTTGGGAAAATGTCTCCAGTCTGGAAATGGAGCTGGCGCTGGCCGGCGTTGCCGGCTATCCAAACCCATGGTACTTCGACAAAATGAAAAAGGTCCAGGTTGCGAAAGTAAACTCCTGGGTCGAAGACATTGGGTTCTCTCTGACTCTCGAGCAACAAGCCGCCGAGGACAAAGTCGCAGCCTGCCAGCTTGAAGCTGAACAGTACCGGCTCGGAATCGAAGCAGAGCTCGCCAAGGTCGAGCTGTCGGTGCTGGGGAGCGAAATCAGTCGCATCCGTTTCAACAGGTTGCTAGGCGAGCTTCAGCAGACCATTCTCGAAGGACGTGCCGTGGTGATGCGGGAGCTCGATCGTACTGTTCCTAGCATTGCTCACGACTATTGGCTTGATGAGCGCATCGATCGCTTCCGTCGGGAAATGGAGTGGGCCCGAATGTTGACGTTCTTGGCGATGCGGGCAGTGGAATACGAGTTCCAGCAGCAGCTCGACTTGCGGGAGCAGATCATCAAGGCCAGGCATCCGGATGAGCTGGCGCAGGCGGTGCAGACGCTCCGGCAGGAGCAGCTCACCAGAACCATCGGCGGCAGGCGACCAGAAGGCGGCAGCATTGTTCTTAGCGTCCGCGACGATGTTCTCGACCTTGCGAGCCGCGAGACGTTCAGCAGAAGCGAGCGAAACTGGGAGCAGCGCATTCGATTCCAACAGAGGCTATGGGACCCCGAGTATGCCGTGTTCGACCGCGACAAACGCTATCTGGGACAAGGAATTCCCATAGTCTTGACACCCGAGGGAGCGCTGCGGCAGCGCTGTGCTGAACGGTTGTGGCGAGTCGTTGCGACGATTCAAGGCGACCTGTTGGGGGTCGAGACCCCGAGCGCCCCTGTTTTCTTGCTGGCAAGGAATCTTTTCCTCCGGCAATGGTGCGATGGTCATGGCGATGGATCAGGCTTACAAGCCGGAGCAATGCAGTCTCAGCTACGCTTGCGCTTGCCTACCGGGGGCAACGGTGACTCATCGCTGAGTCCTCCCTATGCAACCGCGATGCTGTATCCGTGGCTCAATGTGCCCAGGAGTCTCTTCTACTCTGATGGCTACGGCGAAGGCGGCTCGAATGAGCTTGCTGGTCGTGGCCTCTATGGAGAATACGTCCTTCTCTTTCCCTGGGATGGGCTTCTCGAGTATGGCTTCCCGCTCGAGCAGGTCGAGGACGTCTTGCTTCGTTTCGACTATCTCTCGGTAGATGACCTCTCGATGTAGCAAATCCGCGCCATCCTTCCCTGACAACGGCAGGACGGACAGGCGCTGGTCGGAGAAACAGTGATGGGTGGTTTTGCCAGGGCAGCTCTATTCTCGGTGCTTACTCTTGTCGGTTGGCGAGCGCACGCTCAGACAACGTCGGTTGAGCTGGCGGCACCGTCGGTTCTCAAGCTTCCAGACGGCCCAGGATCGGTGCAGGGACTGGCAGACAGCGTCTCCGCAAAACCGTCCAGTGGTCAGCTTGAGTACTCTGTGCCGATCAGCGTACCAACTGCGGGCGGTCATTCGCCTGCCTTGGCACTGGAGTACTCGGGGGCGCTTGGCAACGGGCCGGTTGGCGTCGGCTGGACGTTGCCAGTGCCGTGCATCCGCCGATCGTTGAGGCACGGAGTGCCGACGTACACGCCGGCCGATGAGCTTGTTCTTGACGGGATCGGAGAAGGCGGGCGATTGGTATTGGTTCCTGATGGACAGTATGCGGGGGAGTATCGCGTCGAAGGGATGGGGAACCTCTACCGAATTCGGCAGGACGGCTACCACTTCGAGGTCAGGGATCCTGATGGAGTGACCTATCTTCTTGGGACTACCAGCGAATCACGGCTTGGGGAGGCTGGGAAGACGGCGGTCTGGTTTGCCGATTGGGTGGAGAACACCGCCCAAGAAGTAGTCGAGCTTCACTACCTGCGCCATGAAGACGAGGTGTACCTGTCCGAGGTCGAATGGGGACCAGAGGGAGAGGAGGACGGCAGTCGAGTATTCCGGACGCTGCTCGAATACGAGGGCCGGCGCGATCCAGTCATCAGCTTCCGTACTGGCTTCAAGACTACGACCGGGCTGCTCCTGCGCTATCTGAAGGTGGAATCGTTCGGGGAAGTACTGACTCGCTATGAGCTCAACTACGACGATAACCCGGACGCGCACTATGGCTACGATGCCAATGCTGAGTTTCCGATAAGCCGGTTGGTCGGTGTTCGCGCCACAGGGCGAGGCGGCGATGGTGAGTGGCCGGCACTGCAGTTCCACTATGCCCGGCCAGAAGGCACTCAGACAGTACGCGTGAAGGGAACAGACGGGTGGATACTGAATACCCGTGGAGTGACAATCGCCGATGTCGACGGGGACGGGGCGAGCGATCTGGTCAGGCTCGAAATGGGTGGGCATACCTACCTGAAGAATCAAGGCGACAGGTTTGGGCCAGCGCGAGGCATTGCAGGGGCAAGTGGCGTTGATTCTCGCTCGTCACGATTCGTCGATCTGGACGGTGATTCGCGTGCCGAGTTGGTTCGCCTTGTCGACGACACCTGGCGCGCCTATCGACTCGAAGGCGAGAAGTGGCAGCGATTGGGCGAGTGGCCAGGAAGCCTGGGATTGCCAATCGACGAATCCACGTCGGCGCTGGTTGATATCAACGGTGACGGCCGAATCGATCTCTTGAGAGCAACCGCGGGCGGGCTGCTCATGAACCTCAACTCCGCGGCTGGATTTGCGGCGGAAGAAGCTCGCCCGCCAATCAGCCTGTTCGACCAGCTCGTCGAGCCAGGAGCTCCGAGCACACGCTTCTTCGACGTCAACGGCGATGGTTTGGCAGATGCGCTATGGCTCACCGATGAATGGATGAAGGTGTTTCTTGGTCGTGGAGATGGCACTTTCGAGCCATTCACTCGAATGTTCTATCCCTGGGGGGGAGCAATCAGCGACACCAGGGAATTGCTGCTGTGTGACCTGAATCGCGACGGACTGATGGACCTCGTGCGCTTGGTTGCCGGCCACGTGCAATGGTATCCGGGGATTGGCACGCATTCGTTTGCCCGAACCGCGCGATTCGTGAAGCGACCAGAGGAAGCCGAAGCGGACGTGGTGGTGAGCATCGCCGACCTCAATGGCAACGGATCAGAAGACGTCGTGTGGTCTTCGCCTCGCGGGATGTGGGCAATGGATTTGGCTGGCTCAACGACGGCTGGAATGCTGGTCGGAATCGACAACGGCTTGGGGAAGCTGATTGCAGTCGAATACAAGGCGTCGGCCACGTTGTCGATGGCAGCCGATGGGACGTCCGAACAGTGGGAGTACAAGCTGCCGGTGTCGATCCCGGTACCTGTCCGTCTGGAGGAATGGCCTGGAGCAGGCCAGCCCCGGGTAGTGCAATACGGGGTGCGTGACGGATTCTGGGATGGGGTGGAACGGCGGTTCGCTGGTTTTCTCGTCGAACGGCAGCTAATCGGACGCGGTACTACGAGTCAACGGTTCGAGGAGACCCGTTATCACGCTGGCATTGGTGACAGCCGAGTGCTGCGCGGCAAACCGTGGTACCACCGAATAGAGAAGGGCAAGGATCGCGTCCACACTGTCGTCGAGACCGACTGGCAGGCAGCGGTGATTGCTTCATTGGGCACGAGTAGCCCGCTGCTCCGCCGGGCAGTGCAACTGGCCGAACGGAAGTACCTCTTCGAGAACGAGACCACGGCAAAGCGAACGCTCACCGAGTACTCGTACGACAGCGAGGCGCGGCCGATCAAAGAAACCCATCGCGGCCGGCTGGATCTCGACGGCGATGAATTTCTGCTGCTGCGCGCTTTTGCTAGCGACGAGACCTACTGGGTGCGCGATCGGGTCTACCAGGAGACCCTGGCCAAGCTGGACGGGACCATGGTTTCCGAGCGACACACTCGCTTCGGAGGACCGTTTCCCGAGGAGCCGGCAGCGCCTGGAGTCATCGGCCGAGGCTGGCCGCGGCAGATGTACGGGATCCTCGTCGAGCAGGATGGCAGCTCTCGCGAAGTCCTGCTCGAAGACACCGTTTACGACGCCAAGCAGAATCCGGTCGAAGTATTCAGCGAGGGGGTGCGGCGCTGGCTCGGCTATGACGAGCAGGGATTGTTCCCGACGAGCGAGACGGTCAGGGCAACGGACGACGAAGCTCCGCTCGTCTGGACGACGACCTGGGACAAGGTGATGGGGAAGCCTCAGATGCTCGAGGACCCCAATGGCTGGTATGTCCTTGCTTTCTACGACAGCCTTGGACGACTCGAGGAAGTGGCGCAAATGGGCATCCCGCACATCTGGTACGAGTACGCCTGGGATGCGTCCCGACCCAACAAGACGACCACCTGGGTGTTCGATAGCATTGGGTTGGCAACGTTTCATCCGCCGGGACTCTATTGGCGCCGGACAGTGGCAGTGAGCAACGGCGCTGGCGAGGAGCTCTACAGCGCCACGGAGCTTGGCGACAGCAAATGGATCATTGCCGGTTTCAAGCAGCGCGACGAACGCGGCCGGGTAACATTTGTTGCCGATCCGTTTTGCTTCGACGGCACCGAAGCCGAGCTGCCCGAGGATCTACCGGCGAGCGCGTCAACTTGCGCTGGCGAGGAGCCTCGCCCGATTACTGGACAGTCGCTGGCCTACGATGCGCTCGACCGAGTAGTCTCCCAGACTCTGCCGACGGGCGCCAAGAAGGTGGTCGAGTACAGCGCATTCAGTCTGACTGTCAGTGCCGACGACCTGGCGCCAGTGACATCGTATCTGGACGGGCTGGCAAGGGTCACCCGTACCGAGCGAACCGTCCCTGCACCTGCCATTCCTGCCATTCCTACCGACTCCGCCCCCGACCCCTCCCCCGGCGTTGTCGAGTCCGTTGACGCTACCTACGATGTCGCCGGCCGCATCGTGGCCATGCAGCTCCAGAAGGGCGCGGCAAACGAGGTCAAGCACGAATTCCAGTACGACACCCTCGGCCGCCTGGTCTGGGCGCGCGACCCTGATATCGGCGAGCGTGTTCTCACCTACTCCGACCAGGGCTGGCTCGAGTCGCACACCAATGGCGCTGGCCAGACGGTCAGCTTCGAGTACGACCATCTCGGTCG
>JAZDLZ010000451.1:0-3184 GCA_043801535.1 Pseudomonadota bacterium | reverse complement strand
TGCGTTGGGTCCCGAGGAGCTGCAGGATCCAAAGGCGTGGGGGAATATGATCGCCTCGAAAGACCGGAACCTTCTTCGCCAGATCCAGGATGACGGCGAGCGCCTTGGCACATTCGCTGGACGAATACTGAGCTAGGGTTCGGATCTACCCGTGCGTGTGAAGCCTGGGTGATTGGACAAGGAGGGCCCCCGTGAGAATGCCATGGTCGAACGAAGTTGCGGGTTGGCTCGCCACATTGCTGCTTGTGGCCAGCCCGCTGGCAATCGGCGGTGCCCCTCTGGTGGTCAGACTGTCCGCGACGGTCGGAGCCGGCCTTGTCCTTGCTCTTGTCTTGGTCGGTCGCATTTCATATCGGCGTCCGCTCGTTCTGTCGGGCGTCTTCTGGCCGCTGGCCATCGCAGTGCTCGCCACCGTCCTCCAAATTGCCCCGCTCCCTGCCTCCTTGGTTGCATGGCTCTCGCCGGCTGCTCACGAGCTGCTG
This sequence comes from Pseudomonadota bacterium, assembly GCA_043801535.1. Lineage (GTDB taxonomy): Bacteria > Myxococcota_A > Polyangia > Haliangiales > SHYZ01 > JAZDLZ01. The sequence continues at coordinate 2,702 of JAZDLZ010000451.1, read as the reverse complement.
AGCAAAGCCCTCGGCGCGTACGATTGGCACTCACTATCTCTCGATGCCCGGGCCAGCGCCGTCGAGCTCTGCAAGCTGGCTGGCTATGCAGCGTTCCTTGCCGGCTGTGTCGGACTCGGCAAGCGCGAGCACCGGCGACGGCGGCTCCTGGTTGCCGTCGCTGCGGTGGGGACGATAGCGGCGGTGATCGGTTTGCTTCAGGCGGCTCTGCACACGAATCGGGTTCTCTTCCTGTACGAGCTCGCGACGGCACGTAGCCAGCCGGGCTGGCGAATCTTTGGCACGTTCGTCAATCCCAATCACTTTGGTGGACTGATGTGTCTGAGCGCTCCGGTCGCGCTTGTGCTTGGGCTGCGCGAGCCTCGGCTTCGCCTTCCGGCTTTCCTTGCGCTATTCGTCATGAATGCGGCGACCGTTGCCAGCCTTTCGCGGTCGTCGATAGTCCTGGTGCCGCTAGCCCAGGTGCTCGCACTTGTCATCGAGCGCGCGGCGAGGAGACGGGAGTCGGGAGCGGAGAATCAGCAGCCGGGGCGTGACGCGCGAGGTCTTCTGGTCCTGGCGATGGCGGCCTCGATTGGGGTGGCTGTTGTGTTGGCGGGCGACCTTGTTGCCCGTGAGATTCGGCACACCCGCGAGGTCGAGCTTGACGCCCCCTTGGATGATCCGCGCTCGAAGGTCCTTATGATAGCCGAGGCTGCCAAGTTGGTAAGGGATTATCCGTGGACGGGAGTAGGGCGTGGTGCCTTTGAGCAGGCTGTTACCAAGGTATCGAGTCGCGCTGGCGGGATTCGGATGCCTTGGGCAGAGAATGGCTACCTCCAATCTGCCGTCGATTGGGGGCTCCCGCTTGCGCTGCTTCTCGGAGGGCTCGCCTGCTGGCTGCTCGTCAAGGCATGCCGTACGACAATGCGGGCTCCGCCCTTGTCAGGCGCGCTGGCCGGATTGTTCGCTCTCGGTGCCCATGAAATGGTCGATTTCTCTGTCGAGGTGGCGGGTGTCGCAATGCCCGCCCTCGCTCTGGTGGGCGTGATTTTCGGACTCCGAGCAGAGATGGAGACGCGGCACTCGCAAGCCCTCATGGGAATGGGAAGAGTGCGAGCCTGGCACCTCGTGGTTCCTCTTGGCGTCCTGCTGACAGTAATCCCGGCTGGCTGGGTGGAAAGCTCATTGGATGCCGAGGAACAATTGGCCCAAATGGTTCGGAAAGATTCGGTGTCGAACGAAGAAGTGCTCTCGTTAGGGCGCGATGTCGCGCAGCGACACCCGGCCCACTACTACTTGTATGCCCTCGTAGCAGAGCGCCTTGCAAACGAGCGACATCCCGAAACCATGAAATGGATCGGGACTGGCCTGTACCTGAACCCGCAGTACGCCCCGCTGCACCTGATGGCAGCGGAAGTCCTTGCCAGCGTCGGGAGGAAGAGCCAGGCTCTCCTCGAGTACCAGGCCGCCGTCCAGACTACCATCCGACGGGGACCGGGCGATATCTGGAAGCGCGTGCGTGACCGCTACCACAGCCTTGACGATCTGCTCGCTACTACTGGGAGCGACCCGAATCTCACCGAGCGTCTCGGTATCTGGCTGAAGGGCGCGAGAATGTACGAGGAAGCCGATGCGGTTTTCCAGCGCTTGGCCAGCAGCAACCGCCTCGACGCGCGGATCGCCCGGCATCTTGTGGAGGTGGCCTTGCTACGGAGTCAAGCCGACCTGGCTGTGGAGCGCGCGCATGCGTTGCTGGACCTTGATGAATCGAGCGAGTCCAGGATTCTCGCCGCCCGAACATTTGTTCTGGCGGGCGACCTGAGCAGAGCGGCTGCCACGCTTGACGGAGTGCAGGCTCGCATCTCTCTCTTGTTCGACGCGGAGCTGGACTTGGCCAACGCCTTTTCCAAGGCGGACGACCCGGAACGAGCTCGACAGCGACTGGCCCGGGTCGAGTGGATCCGGGACCGCAATTCGCGAAGACGACTGCACGAGTGCAGGGCCAGGGTCGAGGAGCGGGCAGGCAATGTCCATCAGGCGCGACGTGAGCGGGCTGCGGCGGAGCGACTGAAGGAGCAGCGACGATGACAACCGTGACCGTGAGCGCGGGCATCCGCTTGCTGGCAGCGGCAGCGGCGGCGAGCATTGACCGAATCGTCATTTGTCGGATCGGCGCCCAGGCGGATTCCTTTCGACGCGCCCAGTCTTTCTGTCCTGGCGAGCACTGCTGCCGGCAGGCGAGAAACAGGGTGTGATACGGTGACAAACGAGCTCCTGCTCTGTCGTCTGCTGATGGCGCGTCCAGACGATCTCGAGTCGTTTGTTCGTTGGTGCAATGCGGTCGCCGACTGGGAGGCTTTCTTTCGTTGTGCCGAAGAGCACCGAGCGAAGAATCTGGTGTCCCACTACCTTCGCCAGTGCGACGCAGAGCTCAAGAGATGTTTGCCCGCCTCGATCTGGCGCGCTGTCGATCGTACTCTGATTCGTGGTCTCGCGTCGGCTGCACTGCTGGCAAAGACTCTCGAAGAAGTACTGATACTCGCCAGCGAGGCAGGAATCCGAGTTGTCGTCCTGAAAGGGCTTCCCTTGGCCGAACGGCTCTACCCTGCCATCGGCCTACGTCCTTCCGGCGATCTGGATCTTCTTGTTGCCCGAGCCGACGTCGAGAGGCTAGGCTCATTGCTGAACCGCATCGGCTACCACGAACGGGACGAGCTCGG
>JAZDLZ010000425.1:0-2180 GCA_043801535.1 Pseudomonadota bacterium | reverse complement strand
GGCCATGGCCACCTGGGTCAACAGTTGTCTGGCCGGAACGAGAGCGCTGCGGCGAACGTGGCCTTATCCCGTGCTGTTCAGCCTGGACACGGGCGCCAGTTCTCAGCGAGACCGCGCGAAGTGATGGGCGACAGGATCAGTGCCTTCGGTCCGATGGACGGCGGCCAGTCTCTTGGCGAAGTCGTTGCCGCAGCGACCACTCCAACTCGGCAAAAGTCCGAAGCAATCGCTGCCATGATGGTGAGCGCGACCACAACGGCTTCGGCGGCGGGTCCGGGCGGCGCCACGACAGCTGGAATCGCCGGAAGCGCAGACAGCAGCAGTGCGGGTGCAGATGCTGGCGCTGGCGCTGGAACTGGCGCGGGCTTCGGCCTGGGATCGAGCAGCGACGTGATTGGTGGTGTCGAACAGCGACCGCGCGACTCGCTATCGGTGTCCGGCGAGATCCGTCCGCGCGGGGCAGCGCCCGATCTCGGGACCGCCAGCGTCGACGAGTTGATCGCCTTTTTGGACGACAAGGATCTGCGGCGAGATGCGGCGCTCGTGCTGTGCGGCCGTAACGAGCCAGACGCGGTCGGCCCCGTCTTTGGCGTGCTCCGACGGATGACCAGAGGTGAGGCTGCCCGCGTCATTCCCGCAGTCGTAGGATTTGGCGAGCGGGCAGTCTTTCACTTGATTGATGGGCTTCGAGGACGCAAGAGCTTCCTGCGCCAGGGATGCGCTCTTGCGCTCGGCGTGCTCAAGAGCGCCGAGGGAATCGAGCCACTGTGCGATCTCCTGATCAACGAGCCCACCGATATGTGGCGGGAGATCGCCCGGGCGATTGGTGCGATCGGATCGGGCGCAACCATGTCATTGGCTGCCCGTCTGAGAGACAGCAGTGATGGTTTCGAGGAGCGCAAGGAGCGCATTTCCAGGGGACTGGCTCACGTGGCATCCCAGGGCGGCCGATCGTCGATCGAGACCCTGGCCGAAGGCCGCGATCAGGTGGTTGCGGGTTGTGCGAAACGGGCGCTCGAGCTCTGCACCAAGCTCGAAGAGGAGATCTCGGCAGTCCGGGCTCAGGGTGGAGCTCGCGAGCAGACGATGAACCGAGCTTTCTCCCAGCGGTTCTTCGAGGCAATGGCTGGTCAGGCACCGCTGTCGTCGGTCGCCGACGAGCTCGAAGACGAGGACGGACTACCGCTGGAAGACTCGGAGATCCTCGACGAAGACGAGGAGCTGCTCGATGAGAAGGATTTGCTGCCTACTGACTAGGGAATCATGCCAGGATTCTGGTAAGCTACCTGCGCGCTATGCGGATTGGCATATTCTCGGACGTTCACGCGAACTACGAAGCTCTCGTTGCCGTGGTGCAGGCGTTCGAGAAGGAGCGCATCGACAAGTACGTGTGCCTCGGGGATACCGTGGGTTATGGCGCGTCGCCGAACGAGTGTTGTGACACAGTCCGCCAGCTCGCTTCCTTCACGATACTCGGCAATCACGACGCAGCGGTCGCGGGGCGAATGGACTACTCGTACTACTACGACGCGGCCAAGAACGCTCTCGACTTGCACTCGAGCGTTCTCACGCCTACCAACCACGAATGGCTACGTTCGTTGCCGTACGACAAGCGCGAGGGCAATCTGTACTACTGCCACGGGTCGCCACTTGGGTTGGAGGATTTCGAGTACATTTTCGCTCCCGAACAGGCAGCGCGCTGTCTGCCAGTGTGGGATCAGCTCGGCGAAATCACCTTCATCGGCCATTCCCACTTGTGCAAGGCGTTCGCCCTCACTCGGGACGAGGTGTTCGAGGTCGTCGCTGCCCGCTTCGTGATCCGGCCAGGGCATCGCTACATCATCAGCGTCGGCTCGGTTGGCCAGCCGCGCGACTACGACAACCGGGCAAGCTATACCATCTACGACGACGTGGAGCGAGTCTTCGAGTTCAAGCGCGTCGAGTACGATATCGAAAACGCGGCGAGCAAGATCTACGCAGCCGATCTCGAGCGCAATTTCGGCAACCGACTCTTTCTGGGAGTGTAGTAGTCGAGTCGCTCGCCGCCAGGTGGGTGCCCCGATCCGGCGCTAGCGCGCCTCAAGACCACCCCTCCGCCCCTCGATCTAGGGGCAGCTGCGAGCCCTCGCCGCCCCCCGTCGGAGGAGACCTCCGACGGGTCCTCCCTCTCCGAGGAGGGG
>JAZDLZ010000412.1:0-5458 GCA_043801535.1 Pseudomonadota bacterium | reverse complement strand
GACCACCCCTCCGCCCCTCGATCTAAGGGCGGCTGCGAGCCCTCGCCGCCCCCCGTCGGAGGAGACCTCCGACGGGTCCTCCCTCTCCGAGGAGGGGAACCGCGGCGCGTCATCTCCCGGGCGACCACCAAATTGGTGCAGCGCCGCGACTCGCTCCGCGCGGCGAAGCCGCGCTGCGCTCGTGGTCACTATCGCCGTTTTAGGGGGCACCCTGTTGTGGTCTTGACAGGTCAAGGAGCAGCACTTTGCGATTGCTCGTCGAGAACTGCGATGCGGTTGTCGATTTCCTCGGCGAGAGGTGTTGGCCGATGTTTCTCTAGAATCTGCCTGTAGAGAGCCAATGCCCCCTGGCGGTCTCCTTGTGCAGCCCTGATTCTCGCCTGATGAAACAGCGCATAGTCCCGGTAGTAGCCTTGTTCGTCGGGCTGGAGTTTTTCGAAGGTCGAAAGCGCCACGGCCAATCCGGCTGTTCGAGCGGTTGCGTCGGACTCCGCCAACGCCTTCGCTTCCTGCGCGTAGCCTATTCCCTCCAAGGCAATGAAGCTCAGCTTTCCGGCGGGCTCCGTCTTGAGGTATTCCTGGTAGCGGCTGATAGCCTCGTCGTAGCGCTGGACGTCGTAGAACAGTCCAGCCTGGACGAGCATGGCCTGTGCCGCTGGCGCAGCACTGCCATAGTCCTTGCGTATGCTCTCGAGCGCAGCAATCGCTGCTTCGGCGCGTTCCTTCGAAGTGCCGTACTTGGTGGGCTGGTTCTCCGAACCCGGTTTCGTCGTGCTCCCACTCGCCAGCTCGTCGAGAGATGGCGACGATTCCTCGCTGCCAGCGGCAGTGGCCACCGGTGCACGCAGAATCTCCGCCGCCTTCCCGAGCGCGGCAGTCGCCTTGGCAGCCTGACGATCGACGTACCAGGAACGGACGCTCACCAGCACCAGGACCGCGGCAACTCCTGCCAGGACGGCGCCGATCTTTGTCGCGTGTGGCCGAACGAACTGGATCACCCGTGCGGTCAGCGATACCAGTTCTTCTTGGGGGGCTGGGGTTTCCTCTTGCCGTGAATGATATTTGCCTTTGTTCTTGGGCACGGCCGCGCATCATGACAGAGCACTCCTGGGGTGTCAATTCGAGCCGAAAACCAGCTCCCAGGTTGCCCGATATGCTATTGCTCTTGCGTGGACCGGAAACAGATAGCCCGTGTCGCCAAGCTCTCGGTCGCCAGCAGCGCTGCGATCGTTCTGCATCTGGCTGTTCACAGCACCTGCCTGGCCATCGAAGACGAACAAATGCTCTCGGTCGGTCCATCCTATCTGGCCATCGATTCGTTGTCGTTTGATGGCAATAGTCGCAGAACGCACGGAATGGCACTGCTATCCGACTATCAACGGGCGCTCGACGATACCCTGTGGCTACGTGCCACTCTCGGTGGGGGTGCTATCGTGCCCCAAGATGGTACGGGATGGTGTGCGCTCGGTAGCATCGCGCTCGTGTACTCATTCGACACCAAGATCCTGCGACTGGTACCCCAGCTGAGCGCCAGCGCTGGCGTCGTCGCCGTCTGGGGAAGCAGCATTGCAACCAACACCAATCCGTATCTCGGTGTTGGCATCGGCTTCAAAGTGCTGCAGACCAGAACATTCAGCTGGGGACTCGAGGTCTCCTATGCCTATCTCGGCGGAAAAGACTACTTCATGGCTGGGCCGAGTTTCTCGTATCACTGGGCATATTTCTAGCCGCCGATCCGCAACATGCGCTTCCCTACCTGGCTCTGATTACCAAACGGATTGGCGTGCCAGCGAAACCGAATCGTTCTCGAAGCTGATTAACAATGAACCGTCGATAACTACGGTCTATGTCGCCGGGGCTGCTGGCCCACAGCAGGAACGTCGGCGGGTGGGTTGCCGGCTGAGTCAGGTAGAAGATCTTGACCCGCCTGCCTTTGACTGAAGGCGGCGGCCGGATGCTGGAGATCTCGGCGAAGAACCGGTTCAACTCGGCGGTCGGCACGCGAGAGCCGTGTTCTTCGTAGATCCTCCACGACTCTTCGAGCATCTGCAGCACCCCCTGCCCCGTCTTGGCCGACACCATCAGCACCGGAGCAAAAGAGGCAAAGGGCATTTCTTCGTGCAACCGCCGCCGCAATTCTCGCTCGGCTGTTTCTCTCTGTGGTCCACTTCCCAAAAGGTCGGCCTTGTTGATAACGACCAACGCTCCGCGACTAGCCTCGATTACTTCACTTGCGATTCTCGCATCCTGTTGGGCGGGTCCTCGAAGCGCGTCGATAACGATGGCGGCAACATCGGACTTGGCGATCTGTCGCAGTGCCATCGAGACGCTAACCCGTTCGACTGACGTGGTGATGCGTGGCTTTCGTCGAATACCAGCCGTGTCTACGAGGACGTAGCCTCTGTCCTGAAACTCGAACGGCGTGTCGACGGGATCGGTCGTCGTCCCTGGAAGCTCGTGGACGAGCACTCTCTCCTCGCCCAGGATTCGGTTCACCAGAGAAGACTTGCCGACGTTTGGCCTCCCGACAAAAGCCAGACGAATCGGACGTACCACCAACGCGGCGCTCGCTTGCTCTGCTGCCGCGTTGATCGAAGGGCGGCTGCGTGCCCTCGCCGCCCGATGATCGACGGGCGGCTGCGTGCCCTCGCCGTCCAGTGAGTCAAGGACGGCTGCGAGCCTTCGCCGCCCTTCCATCGAAGGAACCTCGGTAGGCCCCTCCCCTTCCAGGGGGGGACAAAAGGGCCCATCCGTCCGTCCTTCTCCCTCTTCAGGCTCCCTGCCTTCGCCCTCGACTCTCGCCGCTGCGCCAACCTTGACGTCCAGCTCGGCAAGAATGCGCACAAGCTCGTCGAGCAAATCGCCAATGCCTCGGCCGTGTGCTGCCGAAACTCCATACACCGTGCCCAGGCCAAGCTCGTATGCCTCCGCGCTCTGGTTCTCTATACGCGCGTGATCTACCTTGTTGGCGACCACCACCACGGGTCGTCCTGCCGAGCGCACAAGCTCGGCCACGTCGTGATCGGCGGGAGTAATGCCTTCCCTGGCATCGACCACAAGGACTACCACGTTTGCCTCGAGAACCGCTTGCCAAGCCTGGCGATGGATAGCCGCCTTGAGCCCGCCTGCTTTGGCAACGATGTCGAGACCTCCCGCGTCCACGACCAGAAAGGACCGGCCAGCAAAGTCAGCCTCGGCGTAACGGCGGTCGCGGGTCACTCCCGGCTCGTCTTCGACGAGGGCCGGCCTTCCCCCAACGATTCGATTGAAGAGGGTCGACTTGCCGACATTCGGTCGACCGGCGATCACTACTAGCGGCAGCGGGTTCATTCGTACCCCAAACGACGCAGTCCCCCACGGGACTTGGTCCAGTCCGGATCGACCCTCACGAACAACTTGAGATGCGCGGCGCGTCCCAGAAGACGGGTGATCTCTTGGCGCGCTTTTGTTCCGATCTCCTTGATCATTCTGCCTCCTGCCCCAATCACGATTGCTTTGTGCGACTCGCGCTCGACATGAATGTCGGCGCTGATGACGACGTCTCCCGATTCCGCCCGTTCCGCGAACTCTTCGATGGTAACTGCCGCCGAATAAGGCACCTCGGCTCCGAGCAGCAAGAAAAGCTGCTCACGAACGAGCTCGGCAGCGAGAAACCGTTCTGCCAGATCGGTGATCATGTCTTCGGGGAAGAGCCGATCGCCAACCGGCAAGTGCGTCGCCACTGCGGTCACGAGATCTTCCAGCCCCTCGCCCTCGAGGGCGCTGATCGGCACTATTTCGTCGAAGCCAAAGAGCCGGCGATATCCCTCGATCGCAGGCAGGAGCAGATCCTTGCGCGGAAGCAAGTCGATCTTGTTGATGGCCAACACTCTTGGTTTGCTCGAGCTTGCGAGAGCCTCGATTACGTAGCGCTCGCCGTCGTTCGGAAGGATGGCACCGTCGTTCTGGGGGATCGTGGTAGCGGCAGCTGCGGCAGCAGCAGTTGGTGCCGCTACGATTGTCAGAATCACATCACACTCGGCCGCAGCTTGGAGTGCCTGCTCGACCATGTATCTATTCAAGCCAGAGCGTCCCCGGTGAATCCCGGGCGTGTCAACGAACACGATCTGGGCATCGGAGCGATTCTTGATTCCAGTGATACGGTTGCGCGTCGTCTGTGGCTTGGGAGTGACTGCCGCAATCTTCTCGCCGAGGATGCGATTGAGAAGAGTCGACTTTCCCACGTTCGGTCGGCCAACTATTGCGCAGAATCCCACCCGCAGGGTCGTTGTGGTATTGGTGCCGTGTTCGTTCATTTGGCTGCATGTTGCTATAGCATGCTACGTTCACGGCGTGGGCGGTGCTGCACTATCCTGTGCGATGATTGCGCTCCTTGTGCTCCTTTGGCCCGGGCTTGGCAAGCATTTGGCGCTCGGGTTGGGAGCAGTGTCAATCGTTGCTGGCCTGGCAGCCTATAAGAAACGAAAGGCCGCTAGAACCAGGTTGCTCGGAGCTGCGGCAATAACACTCGGACTCTTGGCGATGATCCTCGGCCTGACGAAGATCCTCCTGACCGTGATCGCCATCGTTCAACTCGATCGGCAGCTCGCGCCTTAGGAGCCTCCGGCTCGTCAACCGAGCCAGTTTTCGACTATTCGAGTGGTGCCGTGTTGCACGCCCGGCAATTGCCACTCACCCTATAGTTATAGAGAGGTTGTGCCCCGAGATGGAGTATCTGGCCTTCGAGCGGCGCCTCTTGCGCCTAATGTTCAGAACGAATGTTCTGCTAACGCCAGTGCACATCGCCTATCACTTGGGGATCGCCATTGCCGAGGCGCGCGCCCACCTCGATACGATGGTCGAGGCTGGAATTCTGGAGCTCGATAGCGACGAAGCCGGTCATCTGGTCTACAGCTATCCGTTAAGGCCAGATCCTTCCCTGCTTCCCGATCCGCCTCATCCACGTCGGCGACGAAAGACACCGCGACCCGGCACCGTGTCGCTCGTGCCTACCGAGTCGCCGACCCTGGCCACCCAATCATCGTCCGGGCCTCCGGCATCTGCCGGCCAGCTCGCCGAGCTCGACCTTCTCGATGAGCTGGAGCCGAGGTACTCGCCGGTTGCCGCCGCCGCTCTGAGCTTTTTTTTGCCAGGCGTTGGTCAAATCTACAGCGGACGGGTTCCACAGGGAATCGGTTGGATGCTGGCAACAGGACTCGGCTACCTATTCTTCCTGGTACCGGGCCTTATCCTGCACATCTGTTGTGTCGTGAACGCAGCGGCAGTCCCCAAAGGTTTGCCTGCCTTGGCAGACGGAATCAACTAGTCTCTTACAGAGGGGTGTGAACAAAAGCCGTTGGTCGTGCTGTTCCCGGTCCCTTGTTCCTAGTCCCTAGTTCCTTGTTCCATTCCTCTTTCGAGGTGCTATTCTGGCCGCAGCAACCGGCGGCGCGACGGTGACATGGCACTCCAATGAATG
>JAZDLZ010000406.1:0-2908 GCA_043801535.1 Pseudomonadota bacterium | reverse complement strand
TCCGTCGAGCCCCGCTTTAGCCCGGTCTTCAGGGCGTACATGCCCCCCTGAATACCGGTAAGGATGTTCTTGATGCCGTGAGCTAATTGAGCCACGGTTTGCCCGACGGCGACGAGCCGTTCGTTGTCGAGGCGTTCCTGTTCTAACCGTTTTCGCTCGCGTTGATCCTCCAAAAAGACGGCGCTGCCGAATACCTCACTGCCCTCTCGCAGCACGGTGCCGCAGAAACGCACAGGGATCTCTTCCCCGGACCTGGCAATAATCCTGGTATCAGGAGCCTCCAGGGTGTTTTCGAGGCCGCGCAAAAAGCTCGCATACTCGTGCGGCAAAATGCTCTCGCCGGTCATCTTGCCCACAACATCCGCGGCCGCTCGACCAAAGAGCTTCTCCGCCGCGGGGTTGAAGATCGTCACCAGGTCGGCGATATCCGTGGCGACCACTGGATCCATCGCCGTTTCGGTCAACAAGTGCCGAAAGCGACTCTCGCGCACGAGCTCTGCCGACAGCTTCTCCTGCGCGGTGATGTCCAGCGCCATCTCTATGACGAACTCCGATTGCTGTCCGTTGGAGGCTAGAGCGGCGGTCGAGACTACGAAGCAGGTTCGCGCTCCGTTCTTGTCCGCGCCCACCTGCTTGGCTGTGTGCATCTGACCGTCAGCGAAAGTCTTGCGCGCCGGGCAGTCTTCGCACTCGCCGTCTCGGTCCTTGTAGAGCCGATAGCAGCGTTCACCCTCGGTTGCGCCAAATACGCGGCGAATGAGGTCGTTGCTGCGGACGACCCGCAGATTGCGATCGAGGACCGTGACATAACAGGGAACACGATCGAAGAGCAGATTGTACGAGCATCCGATGTCGTGTGATTCGGTCACATCGTGAGACATCTCGATGACGTGGACAATCTGCCCGTCACTGTCACGAATTGGGGCCATTTGCACGGTGTAATGAGCGGGTCGACCATCGCGGTCGTAGCCGCTCTCGTCCGTGGTGTAGACACGCCCGTCAGTGAAACACTGGGCGGCCTTGCAGTTGGGACAGGGATTGTCGCGTCGGTTGTGGATCTCGTAGCAGTACCGCCCCTCCGTGGCACCGAACAGACGACGGAAGCTCTGGTTCGAAAGCACCACCCGGTAATCCCGATCGATGACGATGATGTTGGACGGCACGCTGTCGAACAGCTGTTTGCCCACCCAATCCTGAATTTCGTGTGGCACGCTCACTTGATTCGACATCCTCTCTCGTTTCCTAATGTCGGCCGGCCGGGATACCGGTCGCGGCCGCCAGTCGGTCGGCACCAATAACATCCTCGCGGTGACAGGTGGCGCAGGCTGCCATTTGGCGGAGCTCGACCGCAGTGGTCGCCGCACGCTCGTGACAACTGATACACAGACCGTGCATGGCGTCCTCGTAGCCGGCGGCAACCTCGCTCGGCGCCGGCCCGCGGCTCTTCACCAGGGTCTCGCTGGCACGCATGGTCTCGTGGCACTCGGCGCATCCCTTGGTGTTGGCGCGAGTCTTCAGTCTGCTCGGATCGGCGTGGCATTCAGAACAACCGGCATTGTCGCCGAGTTTCTTGGCATGAAACGCGTGCGCGAAGATGTCTGTGCTCAAGTACATGTCTGCATGACACGAAGAGCAACCTGAGGCCTTCTCGTGTGGCATGTTCATGTGATGGCAAGCAGCACATAGCTGCCCTTGTTGGCGCAGTCTTTGCGCATGCGCATCATGGGCGAAGAAGACCCTGCGGCCGTCGCGATTGCCGTCGATCATCAAGGTGGCAAGTGTCGACACCGCACCGTCGTTCAAGGGTAACGCGACCTCGAGCTGATTCGCCTGGGCTCGACCAACTGGCGTGGTCGTCTCTGCCAGACGTGGTGGCTGAGTCGGTGTCCGCAGAGGCTCAACGCCGAAGACCGCATCTCGAGGCAAGGTGCCGAAAGACAGGGCCGCGCCCAACACCAACGCCAGGGAATAGACTCGTGAATGGCCGAGGCGTTGGCCAGCGAAGTACAGGGCTGCGCCATCCGTGTGATCGAGCTTGCCGGGCTCGTAAACTGGGGTCGCTGCTGCGGGTTTGATGCCGGCAAAGAGGCCGAAGTACTCCACCGAAAACAGGTAGAACAGCCCGGCGCCGGAGAGCACGCCGGCGGTCACGGCCCATTCCGTCCAGCTCGGCCAATAGGAAGCGTGGGTCGTGCTGAGGGTCGCGAGCCCCGCGACGTTGATGCGGTTGAGCCCCAGGCCGACCGTGGCCATGATACCAATCCACAGCATGGCCGTTGGGCTCTCGCGATAGCGGCGCGAGAAGAGGAGCAACGCTGGGAGAATGGCGCTGAGCAGGAGTTCGAGCCAGAAGTTCGCGGTGTCCCAACCGGGCGCGACGAGAAGCTGCCCTTTTCCCGCCCAGAAGATACCGGCCATCTTGATGACCAGATAGACAGCCAGAACATAGGCGGAGATGCGACCGAGGCCAGCGAGCACTGCCGCCGGCGGTTTGGCGTTGTACAACCAATGGACGAGCACAGTGACGACAGAGATCGTCAGGCAGCCGACGCCGATTGCGGAGACGAAGAAGAGCAGTGGCAGCAGATCGGTGTGCCACAACGGATGCAACCTGAAAGGTGTGGCCAGAAACAGCGTGCCCAAAGACGACTGGTGCAAGGTCGACAGCGAGATGCCGGCGATGACGAAGAAGATCGCTACCTTGTGGGCGATATGGAGCAAACGCTCCCACCCGAGCTTCTCCATGGCACTGTGGCCAAACTCGAACATCAGGACGCCGAGGTACAGCATGATGCACCAGGCGACCTCGAAGAGCACAGAGTGGAGCTGCCAGTGAAAGACTGGGAAGACGATGCGCCACCAAATGCCGATGTCGATGGTCAAACCCAGCCCGACGCTCACATAGCAC
>JAZDLZ010000392.1:0-3802 GCA_043801535.1 Pseudomonadota bacterium | reverse complement strand
AGCAAGGAAGCTACTGCAAGCACACCGGCACCTGAGCGCGACCGCCGCCGGCTAGTCTGGATTCTCCGCAAGACGTCCTATGGATTCGAGATCGAGCCTCGCGAGCAGACCAATTCCCGTGGCGCCTGGTCAAAAGGGCGGCCAGTCGCACTCAAGCGACTCCACGAGGAAGCCCGGCACCTCTCGTTTCTGTCGGACATCGACCGCGCCGTCTGCGCGGCAATAGAAACCAGTGTCACGTACGAATACTTCGGGCGATACCCGCGCACGAACTATTCCCTCGACGGCGAGCGCGCCCTCCAGTTGCTCGCTGGGAGCGACACCCTGCTCATCGAAAAGAAGGATGGCTCCTGCGAGCCGTGCGAGGTGCGGCAGGCCGCGCCGCGACTCGAGGCAGTGCGCAAAGGCTCGCAAATCACCCTGTCGCTGGAGCCGAGGCCGCGCTCCGAGAAGGACTCCCTTCTCGCTCGGTTCGTCGGTGCCAACTCGGTCGAGCTGGTAGAGTTCTCGCTCTTCCATCATGCGATTGCCAAGATCCTGGGCAAGAAGCCTCTCCCGGTTCCTGTTTCCGGGGAGCGCCAGCTCCGCAATGTCCTCGGAGTGTTGGCAGGTCGGGTCGTCATCCAATCTGACCTCGCGCCCGAGGGTGAAGGCAAAGGCAAAGGCAAAGGTAAAGGTAAAGGTAAAGGTGAAGGCGGAGGCGAGGACGAGAAAGAGGACGTCAAGGAAGCACCCGGAGAGACCCGGCCATTGTTCTTGCTCCGGCAGCTCGGCGACGGACTCAGTGTTTCCGTACACGTGCGCCCGCTGGGATCGGAAGGTCCCCTTGCACGTCCCGGACGAGGTGGCAAGGTCCTTCTCGCCCAAGTCCAGGGCCGCCCGGCGCGTGCAGTGCGCGACCTGGAGGAAGAGAAACGCCGGCTGGACCGCGTGCTTTCCGCTTGTCCGACCCTGCTCGGCAGCCGGAGCTCCGAAGCCGAGCTCGTTCTCTCGAATCGCGAAGAGGCGCTCGGAGCGCTCATCGAGCTGCGCGCCGCTGGCAGCGGCGCTGCCACGATCGAATGGCCAGACGGCGAGTCTCTGCAGGTCTCGGATCCGGTCGGGCTCGAGCAGCTACGGCTCTCCATCAAGACCGACCAGACTGGCGCCGGGAGCTTTTTCGCGCGAGGCAGCCTGCTGCTCGCTGGCCGCGCGCCGCTCAATCTCTCGGACCTGATTGACTATCTATCGGCATCCCCTGGCCGCTTCCTGCGCATCGCGGGCGACGATCGGTATCTGGCGCTCACCGCCGAGCTTCGCGCGCGTCTCGACGAGCTGGTTGGTCTCGGCGAGCGTGGCAAGCGTGGGCTCCGTCTCCATCCTCTAGCCGCGCCGCTCGTGGCCGACCTGTTTGCCGCCGCACGCCTCGAAGCCGACAGCGGCTGGCGCCGCCACGTCGAACGCTTTGCGCCGGTAGCGTGTGGTGGTGAGCCGGCCGTTCCGTCGACCCTGCGCGGCGAGCTCCGCCCCTACCAGCTCGAGGGCTTCCGCTGGCTGGTGCGCCTCGGCCACTGGGGGGCCGGCGGCTGTCTCGCCGACGACATGGGACTCGGCAAGACCGTCCAGACCATCGCCCTCCTGCTTCACCGGGCGCCGGAGGGACCGAGCCTGGTCGTCGCGCCGACCTCGGTCGTTCCCACCTGGATCGACGAGGTCGGCCGCTTCGCTCCCACTCTCCGAGTGCGCGTCTTCTCGGGACCAGCTCGCGCGAGGGAGCTCGCCAACCTCGGTCCCTTCGATCTGGTGGTGACGACCTACAATCTCCTCTATTCCGACATCGACGCCTTGGAGCAGCTCGATCTGGCGACCGTGGTGCTCGACGAGGCGCAAGCCATCAAGAACCTGGAAACGAAGCGCGCGCAGGCCGCAGTCCGCCTCCGAGCCCGGCTCCGCGTCGTCACGACCGGGACTCCAATCGAGAACCGCCTGGAGGATCTCCACAGTCTTTTCTCGTTCCTCAATCCGGGCCTGCTCGGTTCGCCGCAGAGCTTCCAGACCCGCTTCGTTCGATCGATCGAGCAAGAGCACAGGAGCAGCACCGCGGCACAGCAGCACAGCTCGAGCCTCTCGACCACGCGAGACAGGCTGCGCCGGCTGGTCGCGCCGTTCATCCTCCGCCGGACGAAGACTCAGGTCTTGCCAGAGCTCCCGGCGCGCACCGAGACGACGCTGCGCATCCCGCTCGAGCTCGAGGAAATGGCGCTCTACGAAGCGATCCGCGAGAAGGCCATGGCCGAGCTTGCCGATCACACTGGCGGCACCGACGGCACTGGCGGGGCAGGCGGGGCAGGACCGGGGCGCATCAGGATCCTCGCCGCGCTCACCAGGCTGCGCCTCGCGGCTGCCAACTCGCGGCTGGTGTTGCCGGACGCCAAACACCCGAGCGCCAAGCTCAGGGCGCTCGGCGAGCTGCTCGACGACCTGCTGCCCAACCAGCACAAGGTGCTCGTGTTCAGCCAGTTCGTGAGCCACCTCGCCCTCGTGAAGGAGTTTCTGGACGCGCGCGGGGTGCGATACCAATACCTCGACGGCGCCACGCCGATGGCAGCGCGGAAGGCCGCTGTCGAGGCATTTCAGGCGGGTGAGGGTGAGGTGTTCCTAATCAGCCTGAAGGCCGGCGGCTTCGGCTTGAACCTCACGGCTGCCGACTACGTGGTGCACATGGATCCATGGTGGAATCCGGCTGTCGAGGATCAGGCGTCGGATCGCGCCCACCGCATAGGGCAGTCTCGACCGGTCACCATCTATCGGCTCGTCGCCTGCGACACCATCGAGGACCGGATCCTCGCGCTCCACCACCGAAAAAGGGAGCTCGCCGAGGGAATCCTGGATGGCAGCGACCTGTCGGGGCGGATGAGCGAGACCGAGCTGCTGGAGCTCATTCGCGGCGCCAACTGACTCGGGCCTGCCACATCCCTGATCATTTGCTCCCCCCCTGCCTGGAAGACTGCGTCATCTTGCGCTTCAGGGTATTGCGGTCGCTAAGCAGAAAGCCATCGCGGCTATTCGATAGCTGGCTTTTTCACTCCGCGAAGCCTTGTTTCGTTCAGGTAGTCCTTTATCACATCCGTTACATCCTCGACAAAGCTGACCTTGCCAGAGGCGATCTCGCGCAGAGCAGTCACCGCGGGTTTGTTGTCGCACTCGATCAGCGCCTGGGTGCCCTTGTGCAAAGTGCGAGCCCGCTCGGCCGCGAGGATGGTAAGGGCAAACCGGTTTGGTACCTTCTCCAGACAGTCTTCTACTGTTACTCGTGCCACTGGCAGCTCCTGTCGTCAGGCAATCTCACTGCAGAGTCCGACTCAGCCGGGATCTTGATTTGGCACTTTGTGCCGGTACGCCACGTATGTCAAGCCGGTCGGGCAGGCCACTGATCCGGCGCTAGCGCGCCTCAAGACCACCCCTCCGCCCCTCCTCTCCGAGGAGGGGAACCGCGGCGCGTCACTTTCCGGGCGATCACCAAACTGGTGCAGCGCCGCGACTCGCTCTGCGCGGCGAAGCCGCGCTGCGCTCGTGGTCACTATCGCCGTTTTAGGGGCAGGCCCAAAAACGGCGGTAAGGTTTTGGGGGACTGGTCAAACTCGCAATGGTCGGTGTCCTGGGGCAGGGGCACGGTTCAGGATTCTTCCGTCTCGACTTCGTCATGGCCTAGCCTAGCCTAGCCTAGCCTAGCCAAGGTGACGCCCAATTCGAAATAGACGCCGAACGACCAATCAAGAATGTGTATTTGCGCACACCCTGCCGCTTGCAAACGGAAGCTCGT
>JAZDLZ010000362.1:0-3650 GCA_043801535.1 Pseudomonadota bacterium | reverse complement strand
ATCGGCAGGGAGGACGGTCTTTCTGGCGCCGTCGACACCAAGAACGAGTATCTCGCCTCCGACTGCCAGCAAGACGTTTCCGGTACCACGATCGGACGGCGCAGCAGAACGGCGGGTAGACGGCTCCCCATTCTCCCAATGGCGCTCGCGATCGAAAGCAACGGCGACGGCGGCAGAGCTGGCACGCGGCTGAAGCACCCGCACCTCTACTTCGCGTGCTCCTGCCAGCGCTGTCTTCTCCGGCGCTGACTCGGTGGAAACGTCTTCTTTGGCGCCGCGGCGAGGTCGCTGCTCCATCATCGGAGACGGCCGGCGTGCGAGCAGAATCGCGTCGGCAGCGACAACCACGCAGCCGCCGTCGATGGCGAACACTCGTTCGATCCGGGACGGCGCAGGAACGTCACCGATGCGCTCGCCACCCGAGAGATCCCACACTTCGACACGATCGTTGCGACCGTGAAGGCACAGAGTCTCTTGCGCGTCGTCGACCGACGCTGACACTGCTCGTTCCTCGACAGCGCGACGCCACCCTGTTGCTGCTCCGTCGTGCTTCTGCAAGGGTCCCGTCACCACCGCTGCGCTGGCAGGCGAGGTCAATGGTATCCAGCCGAGATGAGTGAGAAGCATTGCCGGCGCTGGCAGCATGACCGGACCGCGCCAGTGAGATTCGCCGGTGTCGGTATTCCAGAGACGAACGGTTCCGTCGGCGCCGCTGGTCGCTACCCGCTTGCCGTCGGGACTGAAGCGCAAGTGCGCCACTTCGCCATGGTGGCCACGGAGCGTGCGATAGCTCCCGGTCCCCACATCCCAGATTCGGGCAGTTCCGTCGGCACTCGGCGATCCGAGCAATCGCCCGCCGGGATGGAAAGATGCCAGATAGACCGGTCCGTCGTGCAGACCAAGCGTTCGCGAGACTCCGGTCTGGAGATCCCGGACGCGCACCGCGCGATCGGCACCGGCCGAGGCGAGTAGTCTCCCGTCCGGACTGAAGGAGACGCCGAACACCCAGCCGTCGTGCCCGACAAAGACCTGCCTGGTTTCCGCTGCGTGAGCATCCCAAACCCTGACGGTCTTGTCGTAGCTACCCGAGGCGAGCATCTTGCCGTCGGGACTGAAGGAAACCCCGGACACCGCTCCGGTGTGTCCGGCAAGAGTGGCACGGTGCATTCCTGCCGCCACATCCCAGAGACGCACTGTCTTGTCGGTGCTGCCGGTCGCCAACAGTCTGCCATCAGGGCTGAAGGCCACGTCGCGGACTGGTGCCTTGTGACCGGACAGCACTTGCTGCTCGACGCCTGTGGTTGCGTCGAGAATCCGCACCATGTTGTCCTGGCCGGCCACGGCGACAAACCTGCCATCCGGGCTGAACGCCGAGCCAACCAAGGGCGACGCCTGCACGGAAAGGAGCGAGTCTCGTCCCGAATCCGTATCCCATAGCCGCGCGGTCTTGTCTTCGCTAGTCGAAACCAGACACTCACCATCCGGGCTGAACGATAGACCGCAGACATACGCCGAGTGCCCTGCCGGAGGCTTCTCCGGGCTAGCCTTGGCAACGCTCCACAGCCGAACTGTCCGATCGGCGCTCGCCGACACCAACCGTTCTCCGCCTGGCGAAAAGGAGATGCTGTTGACTCCGGCGCCGTGGCCGGAAAGCTGTGCGGTGGCTTCGCCGCTCGCCACACTCCACAGTCGGATTGACTTGTCACGACTACCGGAGGCCAGAATTCCGGAAGCCCCGAACGCGACACTGGTGACCAAGCCAGTGTGGCCGGAAAGCGTCTTGACGCTTCTGCCCGTGGCAACGTCCCACACCCGAATCACACCATCGGCAGCACCCGACGCCAATAGACGACCGTCAGACGAAAACGCGACGCTCGACACCGTGTCGGCATGTCCAACCAGGCTCGTTCGCTCTGCCTCGATGCGAACGTCCAACAGTCGCACGGTCTTGTCAACGCCGCCAAAAGCAAGAAGCCTGCCGTCTGGACTGAAAGCGACCTGGGCCGGCCGGGTCCCGCGGGTTCGTATCACTGTCCGCTCGACGCCGGTCACCGGATCCCACAGCCGCAGGGTTCCGTCGACGCTCGCCGATGCCAGTAGCCGTCCGTCGGAGTCGAAGGCAAGCCCGTACACGGGCCTACTGTGTCCCTCGAGGACGCGACGCGCCCCCGTGGCGACGTTCCAGAGGACGATCGATCCGCCCTGAGAACCAACCGCCAGCAGGGTGCCGTCCCGCGAGAACGCCAACGAGAGCACGGAGCCGGTGTGCCCGCGCAGTATTCGCGACCGCAGATCTTCTGCGTCGACGAGACGCACCGTGCGATCGTCGGCAGCCGCGGCAACGGTACGGCCGTCTGGCGAATAGGCTACCCCGTAGACCATCGATCCCACGTCGAGACGCCAGATTGTCGGCTCTCGCCGCAGACGCCACCACAAGGCACGACCGAGCAGCGAATCCTGTGCCTCCAGCGACCCCCGCAGCTTGGCCCGCGCCTCGAGGTAGTCGCCACGCCCGAACGCAGCCCGTGCTCCCTCGCGCTGGGCCTCGGCACGCTGGCGTTCCGCGGTGGCTCGCTGAACCCGCGCCTCGTGAGCGCTGAGCAGCGAGACAACAGCTACCACCGACAACACGGCAAAGCTCGAAATCGCGACGATCCGCTGCCTTCGCCGCCGCGAGCGTTCCTTGGCAAGACCGGCGGCAACGAACTCCTTCACCAGCTCGGGAATCCTGCTCTGGCAGCGCAGGAGCTGCCGCCTGGCTTCCACGAGCGCATCACCTTGCCAGACCTCTTCGAGACGTCGTCCGCGCTTTTCCCAGAGCTGTGCTGCCTGGCCGATCTCGGCGAGGGCAGCCATTTCCTCCCGACTCTCGTCGATCCATCGCGCCAGGCGACTCCAACTCTTGATCAGCGATTCGTGCACCAACTCGAGCACTGAGTCACCGCCGCCACTACCCGTGCCCCCGCCACTGCTATCGCCGGGCTGTCTCCACGCTTCTCCGTGCCCTCTGCGCACCGTGACTAACCGCGCCTGGGTCAGCTTACCAAGAATCTCCTCGATGCCAGTGCCAAGTCCCTCCAGGGCAACGGTCGTCGGCACTACCCGCCGAGCTCCCTCGGGAGTGACCAGCCGGAGCAGAAGCTCCCGGGCAAGATGAACCTGTTCTGGCGCCAGGCCACCGAGCACACCGTCCGCGTGCTCGGCCAGCGAGCCAGCAACCCCTCCGATGGCCTCGTACGTGGCCCGGCACAGCAGGCGCCTGGCCTTGTCGCGACGATCCCACAGCATCTGACACGCGAACTGAAGCAACGGAAGGCAAGCAGGCTCGTCGCGCACCGAAGACACCATGTCGACGGGTAGAGCCGAATCATCGAAACCGTGCCCGACTGCGACCAGTGGCTTGGTCAGGATCTCCTCCAGAGCCTCCGGCGCCGGACGGCGAAGCACCGCAACTCGCGAGAGCGCTGCGACGATCTCTGGACCTCCACTGAGGCGTCCTAGATAGTCGTCGCGAATCGTAAAGACCACCCGCACTGGACTCGAAGGATCGTCGACGGCACCGCAAACGGCGCGAAGGAACGCGCAACGAATCTCCTCGCTTTCGACGAGAGTGTGCGTTTCCTCGAGCTGATCGACAAACAGGAGCACTT
>JAZDLZ010000348.1:0-2001 GCA_043801535.1 Pseudomonadota bacterium | reverse complement strand
AGAGCGCCCAGCAGCGGACGCCCGCCGTGAGGCTCTTCGAGTGACCGCAGCCTGGGAAATACCTTCAGATGCAGAGGATTCGGGAAGTAGGCTGAGAGCTCGAAGAAACCAGCCGGGTCGTCGAATCGAGCTGCCACTCCGTGTACCACCAGGTATCCGGCGGCGCGGGCACGCAACGGAAAGTTGAGCAACACCTCGGAGAATGCCGGCAACCTGATACGAGCTCCTGGCGGAGTCTCGAGCGCGCTTTGAGCCACCAGGTAGAGGTCGCGGATATGGAGCGGCTTGGCGCCGTAGTTGCGGAGAGCCATGCGCAGCCAGAATTGGTGGTCGGTAGTGAGGGTGCCGCCCGGTTGCTCGGTGAACGGAACCCAGAAGGCAAGCTCCACCTTTTGGCGGCGCAACAGGATGCCGGTCGGATAGAAGAGCAAGCAAGTGGTACAGAGCGTGGATATGACCAACGCGCCGAGTGTGACGACTGGCCAGAGATCGGCGAGCGCGCCAACGGTTACCAGCAGCGCTCCGCTCGCAGCAACGAGCTTTCCGTGATAGGCGAGCCTGGGCTTCATCGGTTCCGGCGAAAAGGTACCGTGGCCAGGGCCTCGCCAACTACCGACTGCGTCGACACTCCGTCGATCTCGGCCTCGGGAGCGAGAATGATCCGGTGAGCGAGCACGTGAGGAGCCAGGCTCTTTACGTCGTCGGGCAGCACGAATCCCCGTCCTCTGAGGAGTGCCCAGGCCTTGGCTGCGTGGAGGAGCGCAAGCGTCGCCCGCGGAGAGGCTCCGAGATAGACCCGTCGATGGGCGCGAGTGAATCTGGCGATGGCAACCACGTACTCGAGAATCTCTTCCTCCACGTGAACGCGCTCGGCCAGCTCCTGCAGGCGTACGATGTCCATCGGAACCATGACCGGAGCGGCGAGGGTGCGTGGCTGGCTATAGGTGGATAGCATTTGTCGCTCGTCTCCCTCCGAGGGGTAGCTCATGACGAGCTTGATTAGGAAACGATCGACTTGGGCCTCCGGCAGAGGGTATGTTCCCTCGTGCTCGATGGGATTCTGAGTCGCCAATACCAGAAACGGCGACGGAAGAGGGCAGGTCTGTCCTTCGACGGTCACCTGCTGCTCTTGCATGGCTTCGAGAAGGGCGGATTGGGTCTTGGCCGGCGCTCGATTGATCTCGTCGCCGAGAATGACGTGAGCGAATACCGGGCCTTCGCGCAGGACGAATGAGCTCGTCCGCATATCGAGGACGTAGGTCCCGGTGATATCGGATGGCAGCAGGTCCGGTGTGAACTGAATGCGCCGGAACGTGCAGCCCAGCGTGCGGGCGAAGGCTTTGACCAGAGTCGTTTTGGCTACTCCCGGTATCCCTTCGACCAAGACGTGTCCTCGTGCAAGCAGCGCCACCAGCAAGAGATCGACGACTTCGGTTGGACCGATGTACTCGCGGCCGACCTCGGCGGCGATCTTTTTCGCCGTCGCCGCCGCCTCGACCGCGGAGTTGTTGATTCGTTCAGTGGCCATTCGTTTCTCCTCGGAATGCCATTCTCTTTTCGAGCTGTGTCAGTGCCTCGTAGGCTTCGCCAAAGGCACGTCGAGGTGTCTTGGCTGGCCAGGGACTGTCGGCCTCCGCCAGAGTTGGCAGGCGCTGCAGGCACGAACCGAGGCGTGCCACCAGGCGTGCTATCTCGGGGTCGGATTGATCCAGCTGCTGTTGCCTCGCTCTCTGCAGGCAGATCTCTCCTAGCTCACGCAGCAGTGCAGCGGGCTTGGCCAGAACAGTGGTTCGGCGCGCGTGACTGCCAATGCCAATGGAATCGATCAGACTAGCCGACAGACTAGCCGACAGACTAGCCGGCAGACTAGCCGGAAGGCCAGCGGGATTGCCTGCCTCGAACGGACGAACGCGAGTCCAATTTCCGTCGAGCCGGCGGGCTCGTGCCAGGGAAAGCGACAGCGCCGCCACTAGCAGCAGCACGGCAATCCCGGTCGCCAGC
>JAZDLZ010000346.1:0-2873 GCA_043801535.1 Pseudomonadota bacterium | reverse complement strand
TCCCTCGACGGGGGGGCGGCGAGGGCTCGCAGCCGCCCTTTGATCGAACAGCCGGTGGTGAGCTTGCCACTCCTGTCGTTCGTGCTGGCCGAGCTGTGGGACGAGCGTGACCGGGAACGCAAGGTGATTCCGCTCGAGGCGTTGGAGGAGCTCGGCGGGGTTGGCGGCATGCTGGCGCGCCACGCCGACCGGGTGCTGGCAGTGCTGGCTTCTGACGAGCAGAAGGAGGCGAGGCGTCTGCTGCTGGCGCTGGTGACCACCGAGGGTACCCGGGCACGGCGTAGCCGAGCAGAGCTGGTTTTCGAAGAAGGGTCCCCGGCCGATCGGCGGAGAGCCGAACGGGTACTGGAAGCATTGATCGAAGGCCGGCTGGTGGTGGCGGGCGAGAGCCTCGAGATCGCTCACGAGGCCCTGGTGCGGGAATGGCCACGGCTGCAGCGCTGGTTGCAGGATGCCTCGGAGGGGCGGCAACTGGCAGCCCGGGTGGAAGCGGCGGCGAAGAAATGGGGGCATCTTGGCCGGGGCGCAGATGGGCTTTTCGGCGATCGGCGGCTCGAGGAGGTGGCGGGGCAGGGCGAGAAGATCGGCGAGCTGTCGGCGCTGGCCAGGGAGTTTCTGGCCAAGAGCAGGGAAGTAGCAAAGCTGGCGCGGAGGCGGCGCTGGCAGCTCGGCCTGGGAGCGCCACTTCTGGTGGTGGCGGGGCTGCTCCTGGCCCAGGGCGCGGTCAGGCTGGTGGAGTGGCAGCAGCGCCGAGCCTACGTGGCAGCGCGACTGGCCGAAGTCGGGCCGTTCTTGGCAGCAGCAAGGGCGCTGGAGGAGCAGGCCCAGGCCAGGCGCGCGGCAGCGTTTCGATGCTACGGCCAGAACGATTTTTCCGGCGGCGAGGCCGAGTGGGGCGCGGCAGTTGTCGCGAGCGAGGAAGCGCGGCTGAAGTATGCCGAGGCCAACGCGGCAGTAGACCGAGCCCTCGCCGCCGACGAGCACCGCGTGGAGAGCCGGCAGCTCGGCGCGCAGCTTGTCTACGAATGGCTCCTGGCGTCGGAGCGCGGCAACGATCGCGAGGTGGCGGAGGGCCTCGCGCAGCGCCTTGCCACCCTCGACGATCGCGGCGAGCTGCTGGCCAGGATCAACGCGCCGGCCCGGCTGGTCTTGGAGGTGACTCCGGCCGAGGCGACGGTGGTGCTGCACCGGGTAGTCGTCGGGCCGCGTAGCGCTCTCGAGGTGGGGCAGCCACTCGCTCGCGACCGCGAGAGCAGTGCCTTCACCGCGACGCTGGCTCCCGGATCGTACCTGCTGGTACTGACCGCCGCTGGCCGCAAGACGGTGCGCTATCCAGTGCAGCTGCGGCGCGGCGAGGAGGAGAGGGCTTCCCTTGTCATGCCCGATGCCGGGACAGCGCCTCCCGGCTTCCAGTACGTGGCTGCTGGCTGGTCGCTCCTCGGCGCTGCCGATGCCGAGCCGTCGCGGCGGGCGCTTGCTGCCCCGGCCGAGCACCGGGTGTGGGTCGGCGCGTTCTGGATTGCCGAGCACGAAGTGACGTTCGGCGACTACTTGGCCTTTCTGGCAAACCTGCCGTCAGAGGAGAAGGAGCGCCGGCGCCCGCCCGTCATTGGCTACGATGCCGATGGCGTGGCAGTGCTTGCCCTCTACCGTCAGAAAGTGAAGGCCGGTGACCAGCTCTGCCGGGAAAAGCGCCAGCAGCGCCGCTGCCAGGACTGGCGGCGGTTTCCGGTGGTGATGGTATCGTGGGAGGACGCTGCCGCCTACGCTGCCTGGTTGGACAGGAGTGGCACGGTGAAAAGCGCCCGGCTCTGCACCGAGCGGGAATGGGAGCGCGCAGCCCGGGGCGCTGATGGCCGCCTTTTTCCAGCGGGCAACGAGATTTCCCCGGACCTGGCGAACTACGACGCAACCTACGGGTTCGACATAGAGCAGATGGGGCTCGACGAAGTCGGCTCCTATTTAGCCGGACCGAGTCCTTTTGGCCTGCTGGACATGGCCGGCAATGCTTTCGAATGGGTGGCTGACAGTATCGATTCGGATCGGCCCAATGAGCCGCTGGCGCGTGGTGGCTCGTGGTTCAATGCCGTTGTCGATGCCCGCTCTGCCGCTCGCGCCGTCGTCGCCGGTGGCGCTCGCTCCGGCCACTTTGGCGCCCGCGTTTGCGTCTCGCCCGCCGAGGACGAATTGTAGCTCTTTGGCCCTTTGAGTTTTTACCCTTTGTTATCGACTCGGACGCGGAGTATCCGGCAGAGACGTTCGGCATCGGGAAAGCATTGGGGAAATGCTCTGGCGATCGCAATTGCCAATGACGTCAGGGAGGACGGCAGCACGAGCGCTCGGGTCAGGTAGGAACGGACGATGAGCGATCGCGATTTTTTTCTGCTCGCGGTCGATCGCTATTCGTGTACCAATGCAAAGCCAGCGACGATCGCCGACTACGGGACTGCGGCTCGGGAGCTGGCCAACGGAAACGAGGCGCAGACTCTGATGCCAGGGACGTAGACGGGCGTGGACGTCGGGCAATTGCCTACGTTGGCTATCCAGTGAAACGCGTTGTCTTCTTCGAAGAACCGACTGCTTCGAGCGATGGCCTGGCTCGGATCGTCTGCCGGCGAGGTGGCGGTCCATTCCATGACGTTTCCCACCAGGTCGTCCACTCCGAACACGCTGCGCGACGCGGGATGAGTGCCTACAGGGCATGGTACGGCCAGGCCGCGCTGGTTGGCAAAGGCGAGCAAGGTGCAGGCGTCGCTGGCAGCAAGAGCGTTGCCGTGGGGATACCGCCGGGAATCAGCGCCGCGCGCTGCCCGCTCCCATTCCTGGTCGCTGCAAAGCCTGGCGCCAGGCAGGCGGCCAGTATTGTCGAGCCA
>JAZDLZ010000338.1:0-2253 GCA_043801535.1 Pseudomonadota bacterium | reverse complement strand
GGCCGATACAACGATTGGTCGTACAATTCTGGTGATTGGGGAGGAGCGAGTCGACATACCGATAAGCCAGATGACAAATGCTCTTGGCTGAATCCTGAGCGCATTGGCTACTTCCATGGCGGGCGAATGGTGGCTGGGTCTGGTGGTCAGGGCTACATGCCCGGAACCTGCTTCGACAGCGGAACCCGGGCAAGTGCCTTCTCGCATGAACTAGGACACAACATGAACCTCGGCCATGGTGCCAGTCAGACCGGCGGAACTCCAATGAACTGCCAGCCAAACTACAAGAGCATCATGAGCTACGCCTTGATCTATGACGACATCTCCAGTCCGGCATTCTCCCGAGGCGAGTTTTCCAACGTGGTTCTCAACCCGACCGCGGTGGACGAGTCACTGGGCCTAAATACTACCGATCCCGAAAAACTCAAGCACCTTGGCAACAATAGCTTCCTCTACACCGTCGATCCTGCGACTGGAGGGATCGATTGGAATCGTGACGGACAGATCAGCGGAGTCGTGCGCGCGGCCGTCACGTGGGGATGGGGCAAGGGCGGCGGCTGCGAGTTCACGGCGTTCCAATATGATCCGAAGGTAGAAGTCCTCCGAGGTGGCACGGCGCTAGCTTGGTCTTCATGGTGCGACTCCATTGGGACCTGCTATCCGTTGCTCCATTGGTTTGCTCGGAATGACTTCTTTGGTGGAATCGAATACCGGACTGCCACCCGCTTCCCAGACGACTGTGGGACACCACCTGGGACAGGCTGTCGAACAAACTGGAGCATCCCCTCGATCACCAACTCAACGGTCGGCGGCTTCAGCGCTCCCGCCGCTGCGTCTCAGGGTACGCAAATCGTTGTTGTCTACACCAACACTTCTGGCCGCCTTTTCTACCAGGTGCTGACACGAATCTCGCCGACGGGAGGAGAATGGACTGCTGCGAGGGATCTCAGTTCGTCCACCTACGTCTCTGGCGATCCTGCCGCAGTCACGCTCAATGACGAAGTGTACGTCTACGCAGTGAGCAATGGCACTTTGTTGGCTTGGCGACGCAGTCTCGCCGGAACGTGGTCCGGACCATTGATTCAATATTGGACCGATGGCATCCCGATTGGCGCTGCCCAAGGCATTGGCGTCGCTGTCGGGTACTTGAGGGAGTCCAGCGCGACCTACCGACAGTCGGGTGAGTATCAGATTGCCGCAATTCCGATGGCGCCGGATGGCCAAATTGAGCTTGCAAAGAGAAACCCGACGAGCGGTACTTGGACGAAGTTCGACTCGAGCATATGGCCCAACGGAAAGCCGACTACCGAGCACCAGCCCAGTCTCGCATACGAACCGTTCGACCCACACTCGTCAACTAGCAATGGCCGATTCTATCTTGCCTGGAACCCAACGCGGGCACTTGAAGTCCAAACGGCCAGACTGGCAGGCAAGGATGGCAGGAAGCCCGTCTTGATGGCGCAGACCGAGGGCAACAACACTTTGGCCACGGCGACCGCTCAGCGGTTCGTCTGGGCAACCCCTGCGGCATACTTCTTCAATGCCTGGGCATATGCGGAGAGCAACGTCACGCTGCACTACGACATGCGCTACGACCGGAACCTGCGTGCCTCCTACACCTACGACAAGGATGGGGGAACACTAGTTTTCCTGCCAATAGCAGATGGAATCTTCAACACCGAGCTTAGAGACCAGGACGACTACGCGGTAATAATGAGGAACCTTCCCTGCTCTTTCAAGCAAACCACCTGCTGGTGACATCGATGCGCGGCTATCTGTTTGGAGTACTGGCAACTATCAGCGCTGCCTGTGATTGCGGAGGGGTTGGGGACAAGTCCGGGAATGATGGCAGCAGTGGATTCCGGTGCATTGAAAACTGGCCGGAAGCTGCAGCCACCTCTCCCATGCCATCACTAGACAAGGAACCGGCAGTACTGTGGAAGAAGAATCTGGGGTGGACAACGCTGAGAGGTGAAATCGTCTTGGCAGGCGAGCATATGGCGGTGACCACCGGCAACAAACTGTGGATTCTCGATCGCTCCGGCAACGTGACTGGAGAGCTGCTCGATGCGAGCTCCCAGCTTGGCTGCACGCCCGCCGCAGACCCCGATGGCAACTTCTATTTCGGCACATCGAACGTGTACCGCGTCGAGCCCGACGGGAAAGTGGACTGGACGCTGCCGCTGGGCAGCAATCTGGGCAAGTCGCAGGAAACAACCGACACGTCACCATTCCTGCTCAGTCCGGATGGCA
>JAZDLZ010000840.1:0-6893 GCA_043801535.1 Pseudomonadota bacterium | reverse complement strand
CTCGAAGAAGCCGAGTAGCTCGCCCTTGGCGGAGAGGAGCTCGAGCCTGCCCACCTCCAAGAGGTCGGCAGCGCTCGTGTCCGAGGCGTATCCAGCAGGCGTCAGGTTGTCAATCCTGTTCATGAAGTTGTCGAGGGTCTGGTTGGCCTGCGTCGGCGACTCGGCGTCGGCCCACTGGGTTTCCTGGGAATTCTCGACGACGCGGCGCACCAAGACCTTCTCCTTGCCGCCTGCCTTGATCACGACCTTGGCAACGTCGCTGGTAGAGAAACGGTGAAGCTTGCGCTCGGACAGGGAGCCTTCCGCGTTCTCGATCGGAGAAACGGCATCGGAGGGAACGATATAGACGCGGCCGGCGGCGCTCGACATTGCGTAGCGATCGCTCGAGCCATAGACGGACGATCCGATGGTGAGCTCGTGGGTGGTCGAGCCGATGCGCACCGACATCTTGGCGGACGATTCTCCGAATCCGAGGTCGGCCAGTTGTTCAGGCCTGGCAGGTCCCAGATCGCGATTAGCCATGAGGGAGCCAAGCCTCTCGAACAGTTTCTCTCCGGCTTCGCCGACCGGGAACTCGCGTGCGTTCTCGGTTTCGGCGGCCGACTTGGCCTCGGTTTCGGCAGCAGGCTCCTCGGGAGAGGTGGTAATTGCCTCTCCTGGTCCCGCATCTCTCGTGGCAGTTGCTGCATCGGCGGTAGGTTTTGCCGGTGGCTTGCGGATCGCTTTCACCGACCCCCACAGGTAGCTCGAGCTTCCGTCGGGTCGTCGTTCCACCGTTATCCGCTGGCGCGCGTTTTCGAAGAGCACGAGCTCGATCTGCTCGGCCTTTCCCTGCCAGAGAGGCACGTTGCCGCGACGCTGCTCGGGCTGGCTCTTGTCGCGGGTCCAGGTTAGCAGGGCGGCAATCATCGCCGCCAGCAAGATGGCTCCGTGGAGGAGAGGACCACTCTTCATTGTGCCTTCCTTCCTTCGGCGTGCCGGCGATGGCGAAAGACCCAGAACAGACCGACCAGTAGAACTAACACTGGAGCGCCGATGATCGTCGAGTAGAACCACGCAACGTCCTTGCCCTGGGTATGCTGGATCAGCACGTCTTTCTCCGAGACGGTCTCGCCGGCGAATTTTTCTTCGCGACCGAGCCATTTGAGGGAGTCGACGACGAGCGCGAGGTTGGTCGGTGCCTTGGCCAGCACGAAATCGCTGAACATGTCGGAGTCGGCAAAGAACAGGGCGCGCAGCGTCTGCGGGGGGGCATCCTTCTTGGAAGGATCGGGGAGCGTTGGCGGAGTATCCAGCTGCTGCTCGACGGCAGCGGCGAGATTGTAGACGTCGCGTTTTTCGCCAGCGTCGAAGGTGCTGTTGGCGTTCGGGTCGACGAACGTGCTCGCCAACGAACGAACAATCCAGGTGGGCCGGATGGTTGGTTTCTTCTCGCTCGCAGGCTGGGCGGATTCGGTCAGGTGGCCGGTGCCCGGGACGACAATGGCATTCTCGTTGCGACCGCGGCCCAAGGTCGTTACGGCAGCGTGCGAGGAAAACGAAGCGGTCACAATCATACGATGATCGTCGTGGTTGCGCCGGAACGGGACAAAGGCGCGGTCATCGGCCAGCCACACTGGATCGAAGTGAACCCCGAGACGGTGCTCGAGCGTACCGACCTCGGAGTTGCCGAGCGGATCGAGCGCCAGGAACAGAGAGCCGCCGCGGCTGAGATAGCGGTCGAGGGCCGCTATCTCTTCTTTCAGGAGAGCGCTTTTCGGACCGAGCACCATCACCATGGTTGCATCGGCGGGCACGTCTTCGGCCGAGCCTTGCGCGAGACCGAGAGTCCTGGCTTGGTAGTTCATGGCAGTCAGGACTTGCTTGAGCACTGTCCAGCCGCCGAATCCATCTTCGTCTGGCTGAACGCCAGCCTGATCGTTCAGCTCGCCATGGCCGGTCATCACGTAGGCTACTCGTGCCGGCCGGGCGACCTTGAGGAAGGCCTGGTGCACTTTCTCGTCGAGCTGGCGCAGAGTCTGGCGGGCGGAGCGCATCTCGTCCCCGACCTCGATGCGCTCGCTCTGCTCGTCGATGGCCAGGATAACGGTCCCCTCCCTGGTGACCCGGTGCTTGCGGGCGAGCTGGGGCTGGCTCACCCGATCGATCCATTCCAGTTGCACGTTGCTGGACGCTCGCGACAGCTCGCCAAAGTAGCTGGCGGCCTCGTCCCTGACGTCGTTGATGGCCGGGAAGAACAAGAGCACGCGCAGTTTCTTGTCCATCGCTTTGACCATGTTGGTGATGGCGCTCCCAGGCATCGAGGTGCGGAAGTAGCTGGCATCCACCTTGGCGTCGAGCTCGGCGGTAACGTAGGCAAAAAGAAAGAGCGCCGAGGCAGCCATCGAGATGGTCAGCCCGCTGGCAGCCGACTCGGCAACCCGGAATGCCTCGACGTGAGCGGGTCCGGCGCGCAGGTGACGCGCGGCGCCGTGTGCCCACTGCGCCAAGAGCAGAGGAAGCAACGATGCGAAAAGCAGGATCGGCCAGAGCACGCCAGCAATGGTTGGCCAGCGGCTCTCGGTGCCATCCGGGGATGCGCCGTCCAGACCGGACCAGCGCATTCCTTCCTCGCTGCTGACGAAGTAGACGAGTAGCGCCACCGCGCACCCCAATTGGCCAAGCAGAAGGATGCGCTCGACTCGACGTCGTTTACCCTCGGCAGCCAGCCAGGCGGTCAGGCGCCAGACGAAGGTCGCCAAAAGGACCGCCGCTCCGGTGAGCGAAAACAGCAGGCGGAAAGTCGGAATCGTGGACAGCAGACGTTCGCCAAGGAACAAGGCAACCAGGGCAGCGGCGAACGCCAGTGTCAGCCAGGAGGGCGCCCCGCGTCTCATTGCCATCGTTTTGCCTCCAGAGTCTTGGTGGAAAGGAGCAGGAAGAAGTAGGTGACCGCCAAGTAGTAGAAGACGTGACGCACGTGGAGCACGCCTTTCATGAAGGGCGGGAAGTGGCGGGCCCACATGTCGAGGTCGGCAAAGAGGTCCTTGAGCGGAGGATTGAGCCGCTGCGAAAGGACGAAAAGAAGAGAGGATGCACCAACCAGGGCGGCGCCCACTGCTGCGGCAATGAGCTGATGCCTGGTCAATGACGAGGCGAACACTCCCATGCTCAGGGCTGCAGCTCCGAAGAGAAACAGTCCCAGGTAGCCGACGGCAACGTGGCCGAGCGAGATCTTGCCGTTGACCATGATGAGGAGGGGCATGTAGATCGTGATGGCGGTAATGGCGGCGAGGAAAACCAGAGCCGCAAAGAACTTGCCGAGCACGATGGCCGAGTCGCGAACCGGCGAGGTGTTGAGCAGCACCAGAGTGCCAGCCTGACGTTCCTCGGCGAGCAGGCGGACGGATAGAGCCACGGCGGCAATGCCGGTGGTGACGCTCGAGAACTGAAAGAAGTCGGCCAGGACAGTAGCCGAGAGTCTTGCCCCGGCGCCGAGGGCAAGCCCTTGGAAAAGAATGCCATCGAGCAGGAGCGCGATGGCGGCGACGACGTAGCCGAGCGGGGAGCGCAAATAGGCGCCGAGCTCCCGGCGGAAAATCACGCTAGTTGCGCGCACTGTCTCCTCCCTTGACGAGCTCAAGAAAAACGGTCTCTAGCTTGCACGATGCTCGATCGATCCGCAGAACGTCATGGCCAGCAGCGACGAGCGACCGACACAGGTCCGGCCGGATGTCGTCGTCGGCTTCGACTTCGAAAGTCGGTGCTCCTTCGGTGGCGGCGGTTTCTCGGACCACGGTCACTCTGGGCACTGCCCGCAGGCACTCGAACAGCGCGCTCTTGCCAGCACTGTCGTCCGTGCTGCCGTCCGTGCTGCCGTCCGTGCTTGTGGCTGTGCTTGTGGCTGCTGGCCTGGCTGACACGAGGTATCGCCGGCTAGAAGTCATTTCGGTGGCGAGCTGGGCTTCGCTGCCCGAGGCAACGATCGCCCCGTCACCGAGAACGAGAAGACGGTCGCAAGTCTCGCTGATCTCGGTGAGGATGTGACTGGAGATGAGGATCGTGTGGTCCTTTTTCAAGTCCCGGATCATGCCGCGCATGTCGACGACCTGAACAGGGTCGAGACCTCTGGTGGGCTCGTCGAGAATCAGCAGTCTTGGCCGGTGCACGATTGCCTGCGCCACTCCCACTCGTTGGCGATAGCCGTGGGAGAGATTGCGAATGAGCTCCCCTCGCACTTCTTCGGTGTGGGTAACCGCCAACACCTCGGGAAGGCGAGCCTTGATCTCCTTGGCGCTCATTCCGTGAATGCGACCGGCAAAGGAGAGATAGTCGGCGACCGTCATTTCCTGGTAGAGGGGAGGGATCTCGGGAAGGAATCCGACCAGCCGGCGAACCGAGTGCGGGTCGGCAACGGCGTCGAATCCGCCCACGACCACCGAGCCAGCCGAAGGCCGGAGATCGCAGGCGAGGATTCGCAAGGCAGTCGTCTTCCCCGCTCCGTTCAGTCCCAGGAAGCCGACGGTCTCGCTGTTCTCGATGGAGAACGAGACAGGACCAAGTGCTCTTTTCCCACCGTAGTACTTGCAGAGATCAGCAACGGATATCATGGCTGGCGGTAATCTAGCAGAAAACCAGGAACCTGCGAACGGCTGCTAGCGGCGACCTAGTGACAGCTAGAACAGCTTCCTCCCGAGCATCCTCCGCACGAGGAGCCACCGGTGATCGGCTTGGAAACATTGCCCTGGACGCCGAACACCGAGAGCTCGCGGACGAGGTCTTTGCCTTTGCACGAAGGGCAGCACAGCTCCTCCTCGTCTGCCTTGCCACGGATGAGCTCCTCGAAACTGCGGCCACAGGCCTGACAGGCGTACTCGTATATTGGCATGGTGTCTTTACTCCGTAACTCCGTACTTCGCGGCGGGTGCATTTTCCCGGGTTTCCGGGGGCATTTTCAAGAGCCGGGGCCTATCGGTACACCAACTCGGCTCCGCTGAAGAAGAAGGCGACCTCCCGCTTGGCAGTGTCGGGTCCGTCGGAGCCGTGGACGGCGTTCCGCTCGATGTCGGTGCCCAGCCGGTTGCGGATGGTGCCGGAAGCCGCGTTGCGCGAGTCGGTTGCACCCATGATTTCGCGATTGCGGGCAATGGCGTTCTCGCCTTCGAGCACTTGCGCGACGACCGGTCCCTCTGTCATGAAACGTACCAGTGCCTGGTAGAACGGCCGCTCGCGATGAACGGCGTAGAACTCCTCGGCTTGGGCGTGAGTGAGCCGCACCATCTTCTGGGCGACGATTCGAAGTCCGCCCGCCTCGAGCAATGCGATCGCCTCGCCGATCTTGTTGGCAGAGACCGCGTCGGGTTTGACTATCGAAAGAGTTCTTTCAACTGACATTGTCTTCTCCTCGCTCCGTTCCCGACCAAGTTCAAGTTCAGGCTCAGGTTCAGGCCGCCGTCAAGTCAAGGTCGACGAAGTCGTCGATGTGGAGGTGGATGTCGATGTGGATCTGGATCTGGGTGCCCACGAGCTAGAGCACCGACGCCAGTGCCCGGCCCATTTCCGCTGGTGTCCGTGCCACTTTGATACCGGCAGCCTCGAGAGCAGCGATCTTCTCTTTGGCCGTTCCCTTGCCACCGCTGATTATCGCGCCTGCATGACCCATGCGTTTGCCTGGAGGTGCGGTCTGCCCGCAGATGAATCCGGCCACCGGCTTCTTCATCGACGACTTCACGAAGGCGGCTGCCTCTTCTTCGCTCGAGCCGCCGATCTCTCCGATCATCAGCACTGCCCTGGTTTCGGGATCCTCTTCGAAGCGCCGGAGCACGTCGATGAAGTCGAGGCCCTTGACCGGGTCTCCGCCGATTCCGATGGCGGTCGACTGGCCGAAGCCGAGCTCGGTGAGCTGGGCGACAGCTTCGTAGGTGAGGGTGCCCGAGCGCGATATCACGCCAATGTTGCCGGCCTTGTGGATGTAGCCAGGCATGATGCCGATCTTGCACTCACCGGGGGTAATGATGCCCGGACAGTTCGGACCGATCAGCACCGTCTCGGGATAGCGGGTGCGCAGCAGGGTGCGCGCCCTGATCATGTCGTTGGTCGGGACTCCCTCGGTAATGCACACGACGACCGGAATGCCAGCAGCAGCGGCTTCCATGGTCGCGTCCGCGGCGCCGGCGGCCGGCACGTAGACTACCGAGGCATTTGCCCCGGCCTTTTCGACCGCCTCTCGGCAGGTGTCGAACACCGGAACGTCTTCGAGGCCGGGGACCTTGGCACCGCCGCGGCCTGGAGTGACGCCGGCAACGATGCGGGTTCCGTACTCTCTCATTTGCCGGGCATGAAAAGCACCAGCGGAGCCCGTCATACCCTGAACGACAACGCGCGTGTTTTTGTTGACAAGTATGCTCATCGTTAACCTCTAGGCCCTCCGGCGAGCTCGACTACCTTGCGGGCGCCGTCTGCCATATCGGAAGCCGACACGACGTTGAGGTGGCTCTCTGCCAGAATTTCCTTACCTCGTTTCACGTTGGTACCTTCAAGTCTCACCACCAGCGGCACTTTCAGGCCAACGTCTTTCACTGCGGCGACAATGCCCTCGGCAATAACGTCGCACTTCATGATCCCGCCGAAGATGTTGACGAAGATCGCCCGCACCGCGGGATCTTTGGTGATGATCTTGAACGCCGCGGTTACTCTCTCGGTGGTCGCGCCCCCGCCGACATCGAGGAAGTTGGCAGGCTGTCCGCCGCAGTGCTTGATGATGTCCATCGTGGCCATCGCAAGCCCAGCACCGTTGACGAGGCAACCGATGTTTCCATCGAGTGCGATGTAGCTGAGGTCATGCTCCTTCGCCTCGACCTCCTTTGGATCCTCTTCGTCCAGGTCCCTCAGCTCCAAAAGTGCGGGGTGGCGGA
>JAZDLZ010000330.1:0-4119 GCA_043801535.1 Pseudomonadota bacterium | reverse complement strand
CGAGCCATCGCGCCGGTACATGACGACTCGGCCACTGGCTAGCACGATGCACCCCTCGGGAGTGGCGACCACGCGTTCCAGGCTGGGAGCGCCGACGTCGGCGAGGTGCTCTCCAGTCCGCGGATCCCAGAGCTCCAGTTGGTTCTCGACGGACCACAGGCATCCGAGCGCACTTCGTTCTGTCCCATCGCTGGACGAAACGCGCAGGGCGCGTTCCTCGATTGCCTGCCGCCACTGCGCTGCGGCGGGCCCTTCGGTGGCGGACGTTTCCGCGGAAACGCCGCTGGCAGCGAGCCGACGCCAACCGCGGTGACTGAAGATCACTGGCGGCGAGCCGGCGAAGTAGGGAGCTCGCCAGTAGGGCATGCCGGTCGTCACGTTCCAGAGACGGACGGTGGTATCGTCGTGGACCGTGGCTGCCAGGCTGCCGTCGGGGCTAAGGCGGATGCTGGAAGCGCTGCCAGCAAGGCGAGCAGGAAGCTCCACCTTTTCGCCGCTGGCAGTGTTCCAGATGAACACTCCATCGGAGTGAATTGCACCGAGTCGGACGCCGTCGGGATGAAAAGCGACCGAGACGGCTGGGTTCTTTTCGTCGCCGATTGTCGAAAGCAGGACACCGTTGTTGCTGCTGCTGCTGCTGCTGCTGCTGCTGCTGCTGCTGCTGCTGCCGCTGCTGCCGCCATTCAGGCTCCACAGTCGAACGCCCCCCTCGATTCCGGCGGTGGCCAGAAGCTTTCCGTCTGGACTGTGGGCGACGCTGTTGATCGGGGCAGGATGAGCGTTCGCGATCGTCTTGACCTCTGTCCCGGCGGCGACGTCCCAGATTCGGATCGCCCGGTCGTCGCCGACCGAGGCAACGGTCCGGCCGTCGGGATGAAAGGATACCTCCACCACCGTTGCCCGGTGACCGCGCAGCATCTTTCGCTCTTGACCGGTCACGGTATCCCAGAGCCTGACCATGTTGTCGTGGCTGGCCGACGCCAGGATCGTTCCGTCGGGACTGAAGGCCACTCCGTTGGCGAGGGCGATGTGTCCGACGAGCATGTGCCGCTGAAAGCCCGTCGTGACGTCCCAAACCCTGACCGTCTTGTCGTAGCTACCAGAGGCCAACGACCGTCCATCGGGACTGAAGGCAGCGGAGATTGCCCACTTGGAGTGTCCTTCCATGACGGTTTTTTCCGTGCCGTTGGCGACGTCCCAGACTCGAGCTGATCGGTCTTGTCCGGCAGACGCGACGAGACGTCCGTCGGGACTGAAGGCGACTCCTCGGACCGGCGCAGTGTGACCGACCAGCTTCTGCTGGACAGCTCCCGCGGGAACCCGCCAGAGACGCACGGTAGCGTCCCTGCCACTCGACGCCAGCACGCTGCCGTCGGCACTCACGTTCACGTCGGTGACGATGTCGCTGTGCCCGGTGAGCACGCTGCGTTCCTCCCGGGTCGCCATGTCCCAGATCCGGATCGTCTTGTCGGTGCTGCTCGATACCAGGAGCCTGGCGTCGGCGGTAAGACCAAGGCCGGTGACCACGTCGAGGTGGCCCAGTAGCCGGTGCTCCTCCACTCCGCTTGCGAGATTCCAGATGCGGATCACCCGATCGAAACCGCCGGTCAGTAGCCGGGTCCCGTCAGGTTGGAAGATGATCGAGTAGACCGACGACGTGCTGCCGTCGAGCTCTCGGTGCGTGCCGGCCTTCAGATCCCAGACCAGGATGGTGCGGTCGAATCCCGCCGACGCGATCGTGTTTCCGTCGGGACTGAAAGCCAGAATGTAGACCGGTCCTTTGTGCTCGCCGAGTACCTTGATCGGGCGCAATTCCCGGAGATCCCACAGTCGCACCGTCTTGTCCTCGCTCGCCGAGGCCAGGGTGTTCCCGTCGGGGCTGAAGCTCAGCCGGTACACGTACGAAGTGTGCCCGAGCAGGGTGCTACGGGTGTTTTTTTCCAGGTCCCAGACGACAATCTCGGCGGCAGTCGTGCCACATGCCAGCCGCCGTCCGTCGGGCGAGAGCTCGATCCCCGCGATCTCGTGCTCCACACCGCGGAGCGCTCTGGTGGCGGCGGTCGCGGTGTCGAGGAGGTAGACCGAGCGATCGGCGCCGGCCGCGGCGATCACCGTTCCGTCCGGCGCCAGTGCCAGCTCGGCGATTGGACCGCCAAGCTCCTTGCGCCAGACGAGCGGGGCGCGGTCGAGGTCCCACCACAGCGCCCGTCCAAGCAGGGAGTCCCTGGTTTCCAGCGAGCCGCGCAGCTTGGCTCGCGCCTCCAGGAAGTCACCCCGGACGAAGGCAGCACGGGCGCCCTCGCGCTGGGCTTCGGCGCCGCGCTCCTCGGCATGAAGGCGTTGTTCGTCGGCTCGCCGCTTTTGTCGTCTGGTCTCCTGCGCCACCAAGACCGACGCAATGGCAATCAGCGCCATGAACAGCATCGCCCCGGCAACGGCGAGCTGCCGGCGCCGCCTGATGCCTCGCTCTCTCCTCAACCCGGCGTCGAGAAAGGCGGCAATCCGGTCGGGCACGCGAGTCGCGCAACGCGCGAGATTGCGCTTGGCTTCCACCAGGGCGTCCCCTCGCCACAGCTCCTCTGGTCGCCGGCCGCGTTTGTCCCAGAGCTCGGCTGCCTGGCCGATCTCGGCGAGGAACGCGATCTCCTCGCGACTCTCCTCGATCCAGCGGGCGAGCCTCGACCACGTCCTCATCAACGACTCGTGGACGATCTCCAGCACCGCTTCGGCCTTCTCGTCGCCTCTGCCTCGTCTCACGTTGATGAGCCGCGCCTGGGTGAGGCGAGTGAGAACGTCCTTGGCGCCGCCCTCGACGAGTCCCTCGAGGGCTCGACTTACCGGCACCACCTTGCGGGTTCCCTCGGCGGTGACCAGCCGAAGCAGTAGCTCGCGGGCGGTTCGTAGCTGCGCCGGCTGGAGCCCGTCGAGCACGCCATCGGCATGCTCGGCGAGCTCACCAGCGACACCGCCCATGGCCTCGTAGGCGGTGCGACAGAGAAGCTTCCGCTCGCGGTCACGACGTTCCCAGAGCATTCTGCCCGCGAACTGCAAGAGCGGCAGGCAGGCCGGCTCGTCGCGTACCGAGGACACCATGTTGTCGACGAGGGTCACGTCGTCGTACGAATATCCGACTGCCTCCAAAGGTTTGACGAGAGTGTCGCGGAGGGATTCGGCGCCCGGACGGCGCACCACCGTCACTCGGTTCAAGGCCTGCGCGACCTCGGCGCCGCCGGAGACGCGGCCGAGAAAATCGTCGCGGATGGTAAAGACCACGCGAACCGGTCCTTGCGGGTCGTCGGACGCCGAGCACACCGCCTGGACGAACCTCTGTCTGACGTCCCCGTCGGGGACCAGGGTATAGACTTCCTCGAATTGGTCGACGAGAAGCAGTATCCTGGTGTTCTCTTCCTCGGCGAGCTGGTGCAGGAGGACATTGAGGAGCCGGGGCGTCGCGAGCAGCCGCTGCGAGAGCGGTGGCTCGTCGTCTCCGCCGTTGATGGATGACTGGCCCCTGGCCGGAGCCTGCTCGATTGCCGCCGTTCGCAGATCGGCGGTCTGCAGGGTCTTTGCCGAGGTGCCACCCCTGGTGAGGCTTTCGCCCCGTTCGAAGCGCGACGCCAGCACCGCGAACGGATCGCTCCCGGGACGGAGCTGGAAAACCAACCAGGATCCTTGCTCTCTGAGACGGGGAATGACGCCCGCCTGGACAAACGAGCTCTTGCCGGCCCCCGACGGTCCAACTACCGGCATGATCGGCTGCTCGCGGATTGCCTCGAGGAAGGCGGCGATTTCCGCGTCCCGGCCGAAGAACAGGTCGCTGTGCCGCTCGGAGAAGGGGAACAAGCCGCGAAACGGGCTCTGCTCGGTGGCACCAACGAGCCGTCTCGCTCCGGAAAGGAGCTCCTCGATCCTTTCGGCGATGTCCTGAGCCGAAGGCCTTCGTTGCGCGTTCTTGTCGAGGCAGCGACCGACGAGATCGATGAGCTCGACCGGCACGTCTGCCTGGGTTGCCAGTCGCGGCACTGGTTGCGGGTCGACGATCGCCGCGTGCAATGCCTCGAAGGCGAGAGAGTGGTACGGCCGTCTTCCTCCCACCAGCTCGTAGAGGATGATGCCGAC
>JAZDLZ010000326.1:0-2620 GCA_043801535.1 Pseudomonadota bacterium | reverse complement strand
CGCAGTCAGTAGCGGACCGCGCCAGTACGGCTTTCCACTGTCCGTGTACCAGATCCTCACGGTCTGGTCCTCGCTGGTCGAACCGAACAGCGTGCCGTCGTGGCTGAATCTGACCCGATTGGCAAGACCGTGGTGACCCTTGAGCAGCACGCACTGCTCGGTCTCGACATTACAGAGCAGACACGGTCCCAACGAGCTGGCCATGAGAAGTCTCTTGCTGTCGGGATGAAAGGACGGATAGTAGACGAAGCGTCCCTCGCCGAACGTCTTGGTCTTGCCCGTCGCATTGTCGATGACGTGTACTTGGCTGTCTCTCGAGCTGTAGGCGGCATACCTGCCGTCGCTGCTCAAGTCGCCGCCAAAAGGACTCGCGTCTTTGGCCAGAATCGCCTTTTCGCGCCAGTCGACCGCATCCCACAAACGAACCATGCCATCCTGGCCCACCGAAAGCATCAGCGTGCCATCGGCGCTCGAGCCCATACCCGCACCAAAAGAATTCTGCACCGTCCCGACTTGAGCTCCACTGCTTGCAGCCCAAAGGCGAGTCACTCTCTCCTTGGCAGCCGAAATGACAGTCGTCCCATCTCGGGAGAAACCGACCTGGGTCACCTCGTAGCCGTGACCGGTGAGGAGCCGGAGCTCGGCTCCGGAAGTAGCATCCCAGAGCCGCACTGACTTGTCCGATCCGGCAGAGGCGATCAGCCTTCCGTCGGGACTGTGGGCGATGTCGTTCACCGCGCTCGCATGACCCAACAGGCGACGGATTTGCCTGCCGGTTCGGACGTCCCAGATACGAACAGCCCGGTCGATTCCGCCGGTTGCCACCAGCATGCTATCGGGACTGAAAGACAGACAAGTACAACTACTGCCGTGACCGGGTGGATTGCCGAGCCTGTCGTCGCCCGGATCGATGATCTGATTCCCGCCGGCAACCTGCAGGAACGGAGCCGGGTCCCACAGCTTCACGGTCATGTCGATTCCGGCCGACGCCAGCGACCGTCCTGACCGGTCGAAAGCGAGCCCGCGCGGGAGGCTGCCGTGACCGGTCAATTCTCCAAGCTCGCCCCCGGTGCCCGCGTCCCACAGCCGGATCGTTGCGTCGAAGCTGGAGGAAGCCAGCACTCTTCCGCTCGGATGGAATGCCAACCTGGCGATGGCTCCTCGGTGTCCGAGAAGCGCGTGCTGCTGCTTCCCGGAGCCGCGCTCCCAGAGCCGCACTATCGAATCAGCGCCGCCGCTGGCAACCAGAGAGCCATCGGGGCTCATTGCCACCGGCCACACTGGTCCCTGGTGTTGGGCACCAAACACCTGCATCGCCCCGGTGGCGATCTCCCAGGTGCGTATCGTTCCGTCGGAGCCCGAGGAGAAAAGATGCCGGCCATCGGGAGTGAAGGCGATGCCGGCGAACCCTCCCTTGTCAACGACAAGCTTGCGCCGCACCTGGCGGGAAGCCACCTCCCACAGACAGATGGTTCCGTCACCCGAGGCAGAGGCCAACGTCTCGCCGTCCGGACTGAACGCGACCTCGTTCTGGGCCTGCTCTTGCCCTCGAACGACAGAGACGCCGCCTCCATCCAGATCCCAGATGCCAACGCTGCCCTCGTCAAAGCCAGCGGCGAGGTAGCTGCCGTCGGGCGAGAAGGCGATCGTTTTTGCCTTGCCATCGTGGTCGCGCAGCGCTCGCGTCGCCATGGTATCGACGTCGACGAGGTAGATGACTCGATTCTGGCTGCTCACCGCGACGCACCTGCCGTCCGGCGAGAATGCCAGGCTGTAGACGACGGTGCCGAGATCCTTGGACCACACGAGAGGATCACGGTGAACCTGCCACCACAACGCCCTCGCGAGCAGCGAATCCTGGGTCTCCAGCGAGCCGCGGAGCTTGGCCCTCACCTCGAGCAAGCGTCCGTTCGCGAACGCGGCTCTCGCTCCCTCGCGCTGGGCCTCGGCCCGCTGCCTCTCCTCCGTTCGACGCTGCACTGCCATCCGGTGGGCGACGGCTATCGCCACCACGGCGATCGTGGTCGATATCCCCACCAGCGCGAGCGCCGCCCAGCGCTTGTTCCGCCGCCGCCGCTGCTCCCTGCGTCTGCCAGCCTCGACGAAC
Organism: Pseudomonadota bacterium; assembly: GCA_043801535.1. GTDB lineage: Bacteria > Myxococcota_A > Polyangia > Haliangiales > SHYZ01 > JAZDLZ01. Next base: position 513 of record JAZDLZ010000326.1, on the reverse strand, counting down.
TCGACGACCAGCGCTGGCGCTACGGCCGAGCATTTCTTGAGCGAACGTCTTGCCTCGTGAAGGGCCTCGCCTTGCCACGCCTCGTCTTGCCTCTTGCCCCGCTTCTCCCACAACTCTGCGGCCTGCCCGACCTCGGCCAGAAAACTGATTTCCTCGCGGCTCTCTTCGATCCAGCGCGCCAGCCTGTTCCAGCTCTTCACCAACGACTCGTGAACGAGCTCGACGATTGCCGTCTCGTGTCCACCGCCTCCCCCTCTGCGGATCGTCAGCAGCCGAGCCTGCACCAGCCGCCGCAGCGTCTCTTCGGCGCCGGCTTCCAGTCCTTGGAGCGCGGCAGCCATCGCAAGAACGCGGCGAGTTCCCTCCGGAGTTATGAGTCGCAGCAGGAGCCCGCGAGCCACCCTCACCTGGGCGGGTGGCAGGCTTTCGATAATCCCGTCGGCGTGCTCTGCCAAGGCACCAGCAACCCCACCAATCCTTTCGTAGGACTCGCGACACAGGAGCCGGCGCTCC
>JAZDLZ010000322.1:0-5257 GCA_043801535.1 Pseudomonadota bacterium | reverse complement strand
CGACGACGACGAAGGGAACAAGGAACCAGGAACTGGAACAGCCCCCCCGGTACGGCTCGCACCTGAATAGGCGGCCGGAATCCCGGATCAAATCAATCGGTTGGCCACCGTCGATCGAGCAATCGCCGTCGACTCTCCGGGGCCCCCCCTTTCCCTCTCTGCTGGACGGTGCGTGGCTAGCCGCGAATGATTGCCCGCAGCGCGTTGTCGTTGTGACGGTCGAGATCGGAGATGGCAGCGTAGTAGTTGGTCTCCTCGGACTCTTTGCGCTGCAGCACCCGCACGAATGCCGGATCGGAGAACACCGAGGGCGCGACTACCTGCGGATTGTCGGCCACCCGTCTGAATTCCGCGGCACCACGAGCTTTGACGAATTCCGCCCATCCAGCCGCGTCGTCAGGAGGCGGATAGCCGCCAGCTACCGACTGTCGCGGCGTATCGCTCGAGGCTGCGTCCCCCACGAGATCAGCCACGTTTTCCACCAGATCGGGCGCCGCCGCGAGCGCCAGCGTGGGGTTGCCGGTAATGCAGGCTCCGACGATAATGCCTCCCGCCGCTACTATTCCCAGAGTGTCCCCAACCCACTCTGGAGCGCCGGCCTTGTCCGCGATGCTTTCTACGAGCGAACCAATTCCGAGACTGCAACTCATGTTGGTACCCCCAATCGTTGAGAAGACACGTGCGCTAGAGCACCGATCGGTTTGCCGACGGGAGGCAAACCGTTCGGTACTTTAGATATTGCGAATAACCGCTTGCAGTGCCCCATCCTGGACTCTGATCAGGTTGGAGCAGAGCTCCCAGTAGCGTGCATCTTCCTCGGCGGTTTGCTTCAACGCAAAGAGGAAACCCTGGTCGGTGGCCAGGCTGCGAAGATCGAGGCGGTCTTCATGCCAAGCGCGCTGGAATTCCTCATAGGAATGGGTCCGCAAGAACTCGGTCCACCCTTCTGCGTCGGCGCGGCCCGGATATCCACCGGCTATCGTTCCGGCTGTCGTTCCGGCTGTCGTTCCGGCTGTCGCATCGGCGGGCTTGAATGCGTCGATTCCCATGCGAGCACGGTCGATCGGTATGGGCTCCTGCGGACTGCAAAAGGTAACGTCTGTCGGTCGGGTAATGTCGACTATGGCGCCGATCCCCTCCTCGACGGTGCTGCAGCCGTCTATGCTCGGATCGACGCTCGGATCGACGCCGACGATGGCAGTGACATCGCTGGCGCCGCCGAGGGTAGCGGCAGGGGAGAAGCCATCGACACAGGGAACACTGACCGCGGCCACGTCTGCAACGCCGGCCGTTTCGTTCGTCGGGGAAAGGGCAAGAGCGTGAGGCTGGACCTCATAGCTAACCGCCGGTTGCCAATACAGTCCTTCGGACAAGCCACTCGAAAGCGAAAAGGCTTGGGCCTGAATGGGGCTTCCTATCGAACAGGACGACATTTATTCCTCCCATGTTTGCGGGTCTTGGAAGGATTATCGGCAAGTGGGAGGAAAAGTTGCGGGGGGTGCGCGGTGATTGGTGTATGGCGACGTTTGGATGCGGCGTGAGCCGCGCCGGGATGAGCTAAGCGCGAGCGGTGGCGCCAAAAATCCGGTCGAGCTCTTCTTCGATCTTGGCTTCGTTGGTGTTCTTGGCAACGGCCAGTTCTTTGATGAGAAGTTGGCGGGCGGTGTCGAGCATCTTGCGTTCGCCGAAAGACAGCTCCTTGCTGTTCTTGATGAGGCTGAGGTCTCTTAACACTTCGGCAATCTCGAAAAGACAGCCGGTCTTGATCTTGTCCATGTACTCGCGATAGCGACGGTTCCAGGTTTGCGCTTCGACAACCGAGATCTCCTTGGACCGAAGAATGCAGTAGACCTCTCTGACCTCGTCATGGCTGGCCACCCCCCGCAGTCCAACAGCAGCCACGTTTCGCGTTGGGATCATGATCTTCATCCCGGTCTCGAGAATTTTCAGGATGTAAAAGCTCTGCTTGGCGCCGCCAATCTCCCGGCTCTCGATTCCCATGACCTCTGCTACTCCGTGCGCGGGATACACCGCTTTGTCGCCGATATTGAAGGAAACGAGGGGAGCTTCGATGCGCTTCGCTTTCTTGTTGGTTGATAGGGCAGGCATGAGTGTGCAGGATAGTAGCACAACGGGTCTACCGCGTCAAGCCGCAAGTACTGGAAAGTACTGGGAATCCCTACCCTGGCCAGACAACCGAGGGGTCGCTCGCAAAAAAGGCCAGCTGATTCGCGTGTCTCGCCGGCTTGGACCTGGTCAGGAGCCGCCGGGAAATGACTCGTACAAAAACCGACGGCGGCGACTCAGTCTTGAGTGGCTGTCAAGTATTCGATGATGGTTGCCAAGCCGATGCCGCTGCCTCCCTTCTGGTAGGCTCCGTACTCCTTGCTAAAGTGGGCCGGTCCAGCGATGTCCATGTGAATCCACGGTGTTTTGCCGACGAATTCCTTGAGGAAAAGGCCCGCAGTGAGTGCCCCGCCCCAACGATCACCAGTATTCTTCATGTCAGCGACGTCGCTCCGAAGCTGATCGTGGAGACGACCGGGCAGCGGCAGACGCCACATCTCCTCGCCAGCACGCTCGGCTGCCGCCAACCATCGTTCGGTCATACCCTGATTGTTGCTCATTACTCCGGCAATGTGGGGGCCGAGGGCGACAACGCACGCTCCGGTCAGGGTGGCAAAGTCGATGACTTCGGCCGGGTCGAGCCGGAGAGCGTAGGCAATGGCGTCGCCCAGGATCAGACGACCCTCGGCGTCGGTATTGACGATTTCGACTGTCTTCCCTGCCATGGAGCGAAGCACGTCGCCGATCTTGTAGGCCTTGCCAGAGGGCATGTTCTCGGTGCAGGGAGCCACCGCATGGATTTCTACCGGAGCCCGCAGCTTGGCAGCAGCAGCGATGGCGTTGAGCACGGTGGCGGCGCCCGCCATGTCTGCCTTCATATCCTCCATTGATTGAACGGGCTTGAGTGACAATCCGCCCGAGTCGAAGGTGATGCCTTTGCCAACAAGACAGACTCGTTTCTTCACGTCAGTCGGCGGCCGGTAGGAAAGGTGAATGAGTTGGGGCTCTTGGTCCGAGCCGCTGGCAACCGCCAGGAACATGCCCATGCCCAGGCCTTCACATTCCTTTCGTCCGTAGACTTTGATCTCGAGACCGTTCTCTGCTGCCAAACGCGCGGCTTCGTCTGCCAGTCGGCGAGGAGTCATGACCGAGGCTGGCTCATTGACCATGTCTCGGGTACGCGCGGTCGATTCGGCGATGATATGAGCTCGATCCACTACCGACTCGAAGGTATCGCTGTCAAACCCACCTTCGATCGCGAAGACAACCTCGGCGAGGTTGTCGGGACGCTTGTTGTCTTGGCTCAGGTAACGGTCGAAGCGGTAGCGGCCGAGTAGCGCTCCTTCCGCTGCCAATTGGAGGGCTTTCTTGTTGGCGAAAAGGGCAGGGAGGGCGATGCCAACGCTTTTCGAGCCGGAGCTTCGTGCTGCCTTGCTGGCACGAGCAGCAATATGGCGTAGCTCACCAGCGCCGGCATCTGCCCGGCTGCCGGCGCCGATCAGCAGCAGTCGCTGGGCAGAGATCTTGCCATGAGTGTGGATCTGGAGTGTCTGGTTGGCCTTGCCTTTGAACTGTTCTTCGGCAATCACTTGAGCAAGAAGCCCGCCCAAGCCGACATCCACCGAGTGGAGCGGCTCCGCTCCAGTATCGAAGCTGTCTTCGAAGACTGGAATAGCCAGGAGGTCACAGGCGATCGTGGAAGGAGCGGCAGCACCGCAGACGGCGGATAGAGTAAATCTCATCGTATGGGGTATAATCGACACCCGTTCAGTTGTAAAGACCGTGACAATGACGACGCTGCGCGCTTTGCTTTCCGAGCGCCAGCCAGAGGAGGGGCAATGGCAAAAACGATGACCAAGCAACCTGCCGCCAAGTCGGTAAAGAAACAACGACCAGGAAAGAAGGTGGCGAAGCAACCTGCCACCAAGAAGGTCATTACCAAGAAGGCCGTCACTAAAAAAGCTGCCACCAAGCAGGCTACTACCAAGAAAGACACCACCAAGAAAACCACCGCCAAGCAAGACACCACCAAACCAGCGACCACCAAGAATCGCGTAACCAAGCAACTCTCTGGCAAGCAGACAGCCAGTACGAAACAGAACACCAAGCAATCCACTGTGGCTCGGCCAGCAGCGAAAACTCCGACGAAGGAAGGAGCCGGAGCTCGATCGAAAGCACCCACCACCGCCCAGGGCCTCGGACCAAGTCCTCGGCCGTCAACAGCCTTCAATCGACAGCCAACAACAGCCGCCGGTATCGACCCGGGACAGGCCAAGAGCGGCGGCTCGACGAGAGCCAGGCAAGATACTGGAGTCTCGCAATGCCGTCCCCGTGCCGCGGAGCAGGGCAAGCCTTCGCCAGCAGCTATGCGACGGCCGCGGTCGAGAATCGAGAAGGAAGGGCGTAGGGAAGCGCGGCCTAGAGCCACCAGGACGACGACCGAGTCTGTGGCCAAGCAAGAGTCTGCGCTGGCGCAGCCAGTGCCGACCGCATCATCACCGGCGCCAGTCGAGGAAGAACTGGCGGAGTCATCGCCTTCCTTGCCAACGCCGACCTCGACCTTCAATCTGTGATTCGATCGTCTCCGTCCTCGGGGCTGGAGAGTAGGCGCTCGAGACGGACGCGCTCGAGACGAACTCGTAGTGTCTTCGCCTCGGACACGAACACGAGGCCAGCAGCAGCAGCTCGTGGTTTGCGGAGGTTCTTGACGAAGGTGTAGGAGACGTCCACTTGGGCCTCACTGGCGAGCGGCGAAAAATGCGCAGCCAGCGTTGCCGCGTCGAGGAGCGTGGCCTCGGAAAATGGTCCCTGCCTTCCGAGGCGGACTATGACGTGGGGACCGGCTGCATCACGAGTGTGCAGCCAGAGATCGTTGCCGCGGGCAAAGCGAAAGGTAAGGGTGTCGTTGTCGGCAGCGCTGCGCCCGACCCAGATTGGGTCGCCGGAGAGGGATCGGTACTCACGATAAGGCAGCCGTTCGGTTCTGTCGGACGGCCTACGCTGTCGCGCCTTGAGCTTCTGGGCAACGAGGCGGTGCAGCTCGTCGTCGGACAGCTCGGCAAGCCTCTGGAAAAGAGACCTTCGTTCGGCGAGGGCACGACGAGTAGCAGCCAGCCTGGACTCGGCATGCTTGCGTCCGATGGTAAGCTTTCGGCTCTGTTTGTAGTAGCGCTCGGCATTGGCGTGACCA
>JAZDLZ010000268.1:0-2674 GCA_043801535.1 Pseudomonadota bacterium | reverse complement strand
GATCGACGTCATTGGTGCGTCGCCGGACCGGCGCTCGGCCATGGTCGATTACGCCCTCGCTGCGGCTGCCACCGCCCAGCGATGCTTGGGAGCGCACGGTTTGGCGAAGGTAGGCGTGCGTCTCAAGCTGCCTGCCGATGTGCAGGTCACGAGCGATGGTTGGGTGGCAGTTCCAGAAGAGACGGTTCGCTGCGTGGCCGAGAAGCTTGCGGTCGAAGCGCGGCGTCGCCCAGGTCTCCAAGGAGAGGGCGAGATGCGGTTCGGTCTCGTTGCCCTCGCAGGCGGAGAGCAACAGTGCAAGGATAAGGATGCAGTGGCCGCGGCCACACCGGCGCCCCCAATCCGACCTTGACACTTTTCGTCCTTTTCCATACAAGTGCGGCAGTTGGCAAAGAATGGCCGAGATCGACGTTCCGTCTACCTGTCTAGCGCCGGATGACGTGCCAGAGCTATGAACCTAAGCGTACGGGAAGCGGCACGGCTACTCGCTGTGTATGAGGAGCAGGTCTGATGATGCTGGCCTTGATTCTGGCCGCCACTGCGCTCCTTGGCGTGACGGCGATTGGCGTGTTGCTTGCCATCCGATCCGATCGGGTAGCCCTCGGCATTGGCACTCTGGGCAGTGCCGGCGCCTGTATTCTTGGCGCTGCTGCGGCCGTCGTTGCCCTCTGGCGTGGAGAGCGGACGGTGCTCCGCGGCTCATGGTCGATGCCAATAGGAGAGCCGCACGTTGCCCTCGATCCGTTGTCGGCTTTCTTCCTGGTCTGCGTCTTCGTCGTATCCGGGCTGGCTGCCGTCTACGGAAAAGGCTACTTGCAGGGTCATCTTGGCAAGCGGCGATTGGCGCCGGCGATCGCCTTCTTCAATCTGCTCGTGGCATCGATGGCAGGACTGGTCATCGCGCGCGACGGCGTCGTATTCTTGATCGCCTGGGAGGTCATGTCCCTGGCCTCGTTCTTTCTGGTTACCTTCGAGGACGATCGCGAAGACGTTCGCCGGGCAGGGATGACCTATCTGGTCGCTTCGCATCTCGGGGTCGTTTTCCTCTTGGCGTTGTTTGTGCTGTTCGCCAGCGGCACGGGCTCCTTCGACTTCGACGCATTCGTCTCCGCGGGGAGGCCGGGTTGGACGGGCAATGCCTGCTTTCTGCTTGCACTGGTCGGATTCGGTGCCAAGGCAGGGTTCTGGCCAACTCACGTCTGGCTTCCGGACGCTCATCCGGCTGCGCCGAGCCACGTCTCGGCCGTCATGTCCGGGGTCATGATCAAGATGGGGATATACGGATTGCTCCGGATCCTCACATTTTGGGGTGAGCCTCCGGTGTGGTGGGGCTTGGTGCTGGTGGTGATAGGGGTGGTCTCGGGGGTGACCGGAGTCCTGCACGCGCTTGCCCAGCACGACCTGAAGCGTCTCCTCGCGTATCACAGCGTCGAAAACGTCGGCATCATCGCAATGGGGCTAGGCCTGGGGCTCGTCGGCCAGAGTCTCGGCAATCCAGTAGTTGCATTCCTTGGATTCTCCGGTGGTCTGCTCCACGTGCTGAACCACGGCCTTTTCAAGGGACTACTCTTTCAGGGTGCCGGCAGCATCGCCCGTGCCACTGGCACCCGCGAGCTGGATTGCCTCGGTGGTCTTCACCGCCACATGCCCCAGACCGCGATCACGTTTCTGGTCGGTGCCGTGGCGATCGCCGGGCTCCCGCCGCTCAATGGCTTTGTCAGCGAGTGGCTGATCTACGTCGGCGCGTTTCGTGGCGCGGCGACGTTTCCCACTGGGGCGGCGGTGGTTGCGCTCTTCACCGTCGCAGCCTTGGCGCTCATTGGTGGGCTAGCCGCTGCGTGCTTCGTCAAAGCGTTCGGCGTCGTTTTTTTGGGCGTGCCTCGTTCCCCGACGAAGATAACGTCGTCCGATCCCGGTTCGCGGCACGAGGCGCCGGCATCGATGATCGGCGCGATGTGGGCAGGCGCCGTTCTGTGTGCTGGCATCGGCCTCGCCGCCGTGCTGGCCGTCAAACTGGTCGCTCCTGCAACTTGCATGCTGGCTGGGCTCTCGTTTGCTCCTCTCGAAGGAGTAGGAGCACTCCAAGGAGTAGTCCACGCGGCGGCAGCCCTCGTTGTCGTGACGGCGCTTCTCGTGCTGCTGCGCAGGCTGTTGCTTCGCGGACGCGAGGTCACGCATGCACCGACCTGGGGCTGTGGCTACCCAGATCCCACTCCTCGCATGCAGTACACTGCCGCGTCGTTTGCCGAGCCAGTGCTTGCCCCGTTCAGTGTCGTCTTCGCGCGCCGCTCCTGTGGTGAGCCACCGTCCGGTCCTTTCCCCCGTCATGCCGCCCACCACGAGCACCTGGAGGATCGGGCTGCCCGCGTGCTAGTGCCGGCTGTGCAGCGTGTAACGGCAAAGCTGGCAGGGATTGGCCGCTGGCAGGGCGGCGGCGTTCAGCTCTATCTGACGTATGTGCTCGCCACTCTCGTGGTCTTGCTCGGCTGGCAAGCCATCTGGGGGACGCCTAAAACGGCGATAGTGACCACGAGCGCAGCGCGGCTTCGCCGCGCAGAGCGAGTCGCGGCGCTGCACCAAGCTGGTGATCGCCCGGGAGATGACGCGCCGCGGTTCCCCTCCTCGGATAGGGAGGACCCGTCGGAGGTCTCCTCCGACGGGGGGCGGCGAGGGC
>JAZDLZ010000267.1:0-5801 GCA_043801535.1 Pseudomonadota bacterium | reverse complement strand
CCGGTGGATGCCAGCAAGGCTGCCGACGGTCCGACCGCGATCGATGCAGCGCCAATCGACGCGCCGCTGGCGGTCGTGGATGCAGCGCCGCTCGACGCGCCCCCTGCGGTCGTCGACGCGGCGCCGGGAGACGGTGCTGGCAGTGACGCTGGTGGCTCGGACATCGACGCGCCGCCGGCGGAGATTGTCTACGACTACCAGCGAGCAGACCTTGTGCTCGGCCAGGACGACTTCACCTCGGTCGCCGAGAACCAGGGCAACGAGAATCCGAGCGCGTCGTCGCTTCACACGCCAACGGACGTTTTCTTTGCTGATGGCCGTTTCTGGGTAGGTGACGCTGAAAACGGTCGAGTCCTTCAGTGGGAGAGCGTGCCGACCACGCGCAATCAGCCAGCCGACATCGTCGTCGGTCACGTTGACAAGACGTCGGTGGCCGGGTGGGGACAGTTTTCGAAGACCGAGCTCACGCCTTCTTCCCTCAGCATCAAAGTGTTTGTGCAGGGTTCACGATTGTGGATCTCGCACGCGATGAACCGAGTCGTGCTATGGGAGCCGATTCCGACTACCGACGGTGAAGAGGCAGATCTGATTCTTGGCCAGACCGACGATAAGGGGGTTACCGATTGGAGCTCAACCAGTGGACACCACACGGCAAGCAAGTTCGACACCCCCGGTGAAATGTGGAGCGACGGAGCCAAGTTCCTCCTTGTGGACAGCCTCAATTGCCGAGTCTTGATCTGGAATACCATTCCTGCTGTCGATGGAGCACCCGCTGACCTTCTGCTCGGTTGGCCGGACTTCAACATGAGCCCTGCTCAGCCAGGACTCGAACCGCCATCAGCCAGCACCTTGGCAGGTCCGTACGATTTGGCGTATGACGACAACCTTCTCTATGTCGTCGATTCCTGGAATAACCGAGTAATGGTGTGGGCGGAGATTCCGACCCAGAAGGGTGCCAGGGCGGACGTGGTGGTCGGCCAGACATCCTTTGACGTCGGAGAGAAGAATGCCGGCGCTGGGGCGCCCAATGCGTTCGGCCTCGACCGTCCGATGGGGATCGCGATCGGTCACGATCGGGTCTTCGTGTGCGACGAAGAGAACCGCCGGATCGTGGTCTTCGAGAAGGAGAAATGGGGATCTGACGCCGTTGCTGTGCTCGGTCAGCCGAGCCTGGACCAGGCGGCGGGAGAGTTGGTGCCGTCCGACAGGACGTTCAAGGCCTGCCGGGGAATGGCGGTGGTCGGCGACAAGCTATGGGTCGCCGACAGGTATTGGAATCGAGTGTTGCGGTTCCAGCTCTATCCGAAGAAGTGACTACTGCACAGCCGGGTGCGCAGCCGCGCTGGCCCGCGATTTGCTTTCACGCTGCCCATGGAGAACGAGAAGGTGAGATTCCAGGCAGGTGACATCATCCTCTTCGATGGAATCTATGGCTGCTCGTGTGATGCCTGCACCAACACCGTTTGGGGGATCGCTGGCCGCCGGCTGCCAAGGCTCAGCTGCGGTCACCAGGCCGAGTGGCTTCTGATCCGCCGGCGGACGGATCAGTGGTGGTAGGAGTCGCCGCGCGCGGCGACGAAGCACGCCAACGGTGACGAAGGCGGCGGCGGAGGCGAGGCAGCACCAGTAGCAATCCGGTGAGCGCGGCGCAGAGGTAGCCGAAGACGTTGCCGAACCTGGCGAACACGGTGTGTCCGCCTTCGAGCAGAGCCACCTTCTCGAGGAAGGCATCGGCATCGCGAGGCTCCTTGGCCGGGTCGAGCGAGTAGGTTCGCGCATATACTCGGCCAGCGCCGTCGATGAACGCCGAGACTCCGGTGTTTACGGCTCGTACCAGGTCGGTCCGCAGCTCGACCGCACGGAACACGCTCAGCGCCAGGTGCTGCCACGGTTCGCTGGTGTCGCCGAACCAGGCGTCGTTGGTCAGGTTCACCAGCAGGTGGGGATGCTCGGTAGCAACGAGGCGGCCAAAGGCGGGCAGGGTGTCCTCGAAGCAGATCATCGGGCCGAGTCGCCACTCCGTCCCGTTGGCAGCTCGGAAGGGGAGAGTGACCACTCGCTTGCCCCGGGACAGGTTGCCGCTGCCTGGAGGAAGAAGCTTGGCAATCGACGGGAATCGATCGATCCCGGGGATGTGCTCGCTGAAGAGGACGAGGAACATCTTGTCGAAGCGCGCCGAGACTCTTCCGTCTGGCTCGAGCATCAGTGCCGAGTTGAAGGGGAACAGATCGTCGTCCGAGCTGGTGAGAGCGCCAAAGACCAGCGGAGCGGTGAATCCCTTCCTGATGCGGGCGAATTCCGGCAGCTCGGCATCGCCGGCGAGGTCGCGTCCGAGCCCGTACGGGTAGCTGGATTCCGGCCAGACGAGAAGCTCGGCGCCACTGTTCTCGAGACGGCGGGATTGCTCTTGCAGGGCACGAAGCTGATTGGCGGCGAGCTTCTGGTGGGAGAGACCTTTCATGTCGTAGCCGACATTGGGCTGGACGACGCCAACAGTCACCGTGGGTGCCGCGGTCCGAGCGGCGGTGACCTGCCCGATGCGGTAGTGGCCGTACCCGAGGACGGCCAGCACCACGGCGGCGGCAGAGCCGGCAACGAGCCATCGACGACGGCGTTCCAGGCGACGATCAACGATCAGGTCGTAGACGGCACCGTTCGCCAACATGAGCAGAGCCGTTACTCCGAGTGGGCCGGCAAGGTCTGCGATCTGGATTACGTGCGGCAGCCATGCCTGCGTTATCGCCAGATTCCAGGGAAAGACGAAGGGAAGCAACAGCTCGAACGTCACCATCGCCAGCGGCGCAACGACAGCCATCGGCATCGTCGGCGGCGTCGGCGTCAGTGGAAGGTTCGGTTGGCGCCTGAGCGATCGTACTGCCCACGCAAACAGCACGAACACCAATGCCTGGTAGGCGGAAAGCAAGAGAAGCAAGGGGATGGCGGCATACCAGGGAAGCCCGGCGAATCGCTCGAGCAATCCGACCACCCAGTAGAACCCGCCGGTGTTGGCAGCGACACCCACCAGCAAGCCGCACAGCAGCGCTGTTCGCCGCGACGCTGCCCGCTCGATTGCCCAGAGCGCTGGAACCATCATGACCCAGCCGAGCGGCCAGAGATCGAAGTCCGGGCCTGCAAGGAAGCAGGCAATCCCCGAGAGTGTCGAGGCGAGGAGGAGAACGGGAAGCCGTAGCCATGGCTTCCCGCCTTCGGGCGCGGCTACTGTTGGCCTGGTCGGTTCGGGCGGTGGCACGGCTGGCGTCATGCCGTGGCAGACTCCCCCCATCACTACCCCTACTTTTCGCCCGTGATGCTTCTGATCATCGAGGCGAATGCAGGCAGATTGCGCGTCTGGATCCAGATGTTGCCCGGACCGCAGTATTGACAGACGAGTCCTTCGCCCGAGACAGCGCTGGAGATCCAGCCTTTCGCGGCCTTCTTCAGCTCGTAGGTCACGGTCTGCTCGAATGCAACGATGTGCCCGGTGTCGACGACGTACTTTTGGCCCGGCTCGAGGTGGCGCTGGTAGATGCCGCCGTACGAGGTCAGGAATACCGGTCCGTTGCCGCTTATCTTGGCAAGAAAGAGTCCTTCGCCGGAGAACATGGCCTTGAGCGAGCCACTGGCTGAGATTTCCAGATCCGGGTTTCCAGCCAGATAGGCACCGCCCTGCGCGTAGATTGTGTTTCCGCCAAGATCGAGTTGCATGATGTCGCCCGGCGTTGCCGGCGCCAGCACCAATTCTCCCGGACCGGAGGTGGCCGTGTAGATGGAGCCAAAGGCTGATTCGCCGCCAAGCTTGGCCTTGACCGCACCCCACAAACCGCCGCCAGCCAGCTTGGTCTTGAGCTCGATGCTCGGGCTCATGGAGACCATCGCCCCTGGCTCAGCTCTGATCGATTCCCCCTGTTCGAGATAGATCACGAGAATGCTGAATGATGGACCGAGCTCAACGCGACTCTGCATGGTTCCCCTCCTATCTATCGGAGGCGGGTACTATAGCACTGCAACGGTCGTGAGACACCAGTGCTGGGATTCATGAATATTCGAATATTCGGATGGTACGATTCGCCCGATGATCATCGAGGAGACCACTCCAGCCGAAGCGCAATACCTACGTTCCCTGGAGCGGTCTCGCAGAAGACACGGAGGTGTTTTCTTTACGCCTTTGTCCATTGTCAGCCTGGTCGTCGAGGAGAGCCTGGCTCGACCGCTGGCGGTCGCGAGCTGGCGTGAAGACGGATCGCCGCGGCTGCGGATACTCGACCCTGCCGCGGGCTCAGGCCGTTTCCTGCTCGTCTGTCTCGAGCATCTGGTTGCTGCGGCTGGTCGCCTCGGATACGAGGCCTCGACGGCGCGTTCGGGCATAGTGCGCCGTTGCCTGGTCGGGGTGGAGCGCGATCCGCAGGCAGCGGCCGTGGCCAGGATTGCGCTCGGAGAGGGCGCCGACGTGCGAGTTGGCGAGGCCCTCCTCGGTGACCTCGTCGAGAAGGGCGCATGGGATGTGGTGGTGGGCAATCCTCCCTACGTTCGTTCGGTAAGGCTCAAGAAGGACGACCCTGATCTCTGGCGGCAGCTCAAGGGAGCGTTTGCCGCCACCTCGCACGGGGAGTGGGATCTCTACGGGGCATTCATCGAACGATCTCTGGACTGGGTAGCTCCAGGCGGTGAAATTGGATTGGTGGTGCCTTCTCGCTGGTTGACGGCAGCGTTCGCCGGACCCCTTCGAGCGCGGCTTGCCGCAGCCAGGGTGATTCGCAAGATTGTCGATTTCGGCCCGCTGCAGGTCTTTCCCGGAGCGACGACCTATTCGATGCTGGTGTTCCTGGCGAAGAGGTGCGTGACCGCTGTCGGGTCGCCGGCGGGGTGCCACTCGAAGATCACGGTCGTTGGCTCCCGCGTCGCTGTTGGCGCGAGCGCCGAGGTCGTCGAAGTTCAGCGTTTGGTTAGCAGCCACGCGGCCCGGCCCGCGTCGCATTCGAGCTCCGCCCGAACGCAGAGCTGTCGGCTCGCAGCCGCGGGTTTTCGCCTTGATGGCTACGACTGGTGCGAAGGTACGGTCCCGCTTGGCTCCTTGAGCAGTCGTCCGTTCTTGCTCGAAGTCGGTTCTCGGGCGCGTTTGCTGGAAGTGATGCGTGCGGCCGGTCCTCCACTTGCCGACTTGGCGAGGATAGCCAAGGGCGCCGGCAGCAATGCCGACTCGGTCTTTCTCCTCGATCGTGAGGTCGAAACCGAGATCGAAGACGAGGCGCTGGTTCCCTGCCTTCGCGGTCGCGACGTCGAGCCGTATCGAACGACGGTACGCTGCCGGGCGCTTCTTCCCTATCACGACGGTCGGCTACTCGCTCCCGCCGAGATTGCGGCGCGCTGGCCTCGGGCCTTTTCGTATCTCGAACGTTGTCGTCCCGTTCTGGAGCGACGGGAGAGCGGTCGTTTTGCCGGACCCGGTTTCTACTGTTGGGGACGCCCACAGAACCTTCGGTTTCTGCTCGATCGGGCGCCCAAGATCGTCGTGCCCGATGCCACGCGCGAGGGGCGAGCAGCGCTCGACCGGTCGGGTCTGCTGGTCATGGACACTGCCTACGCCATTCGTCCCGTCAAGCCGCAACGGGCGGCGCTGCCAGGGCTTCTGCTGGCAGTGCTCAATTCGCCGGCAGTCGGGCTCTGGCTGGCCTCGACCGGGATCCTCTTGCGCGGTGGTTACTTGCGCATGAAGACCGGCTATCTCGCCTCGCTGCCGATTCCCGATCCGACCTCGAGGCAGGCATCCCGGCTGGCGCGCGCCGCGCTCGCGCTCGCGCTCG
>JAZDLZ010000254.1:0-2554 GCA_043801535.1 Pseudomonadota bacterium | reverse complement strand
CGGCCATTCATTGGAGTGCCATGTCACCGTCGCGCCGCCGATTGCTGCGGCGAGAATAGCACCTCGAAAGAGGAATGGAACAAGGAACTAGGGACTAGGCACAGGGAACAGCACAACCAACGGCTTTTGTTCACACCCGTCAAGCTTTGCACGCTGGGAGGCAGGGGTGCCGCAACCGGTTCGTGGAAATATGCTGAACCTGAGCGCTACCCTGGAGGCGGGCGCGTGCTATCAATGACTGCCGTGGTTGCTTCCGTTTCGAGAGCGAGACGACCATTTGTCCTGGCTGTCCTGGCCGCGCTGGTTCTGCTCGGGATGGCGTCGCAGATCGCCCAAGGCGTCGTTGGGCGCGAGCTCCTGGTTGCCTTTCACGGCAACGAGGTGAGCCTCGGAGCATTCTTTGCCGGCTGGCTGGCTTGGGTCGCGGTCGGATCGTTGCTCGGCCGCCTGTTGATACGGCGGAACGACGGGGAGATGCGGCTCGCTCTCAGGCTGGCTACCTGCCTGGTTGTGCTGCCAGCGGCGATGATGGCGCAAGTCCTCGCTGCGAGGTTTCTGCACGGCTTTCTGGCGGTTCCGGTCGCTAGCCTGGTGTCGCTCGATCGGCTCCTGTTCGCGACGATGGCAGTGACCGCACCGACGAGCTTGATTATCGGCAGCGCTTTCCCGTTGGCCTGCGCTGCGCTGCGCTCCGAGGCTGGGGCGACGCGCCTCTATGTCGCCGAAGCCATTGGAGCACTGGCTGGCGGTCTTCTTCTCACATTCCTGCTCCTGCCTTTCCTCGGCGCATGGAGAAGCATTGGCGTCGTTGGCATGCTGGCAGGGCTGGTCGCCTATGCCATGGCATTGCCGGGCGTCGCGTGCCGGCTGCCGGTCGTCGCTGCTGCTTGCCATCCACCTCGAGGCGCGGGTGAGGAGGGACGCAGCCAGCGCATTGCCGGGGTCGTGGTGGCAACGGCTTTTGCGGCGCTGGCACTGTCTCCTCTCGGTCGAGTGGTCGGCACGACAACCGAGAGAACGCGTTTTTCCCTGGTCCACCCAGAGCTCGATCTCGTCAAGACGGCGGAAACGAAGGGCGGTCACGTTGCGGTTGGACGTCTCGGAGCTCAGTATTCGCTGATTCACGACGGATCGATCGGCGATTCGTTCCCCGATCGCGAAAACGCTGCGCTGCTCGCGGCCTATCTGGTGGCGCAGGCAGAGCGACCACGGAGGGTGTTGTTGCTCGGCGGTGTCGCTGCCGGGGTCCTCGACGAGCTGCTGCGCTACGAACCGGATTCCATCGACGTCGTCGAAATCGATGCGGACGCTTTTGCCGCCTACCAGTCCTTCCTTCCCGAGGAGACCAGGGCTGCTCTACGCGATCCGCGGGTCAAGCTGCGCTTCGGCGACGCCCGACGCTTCGTCAATTCGCTCGAGAGAGCTCGCAGCCGTGCTTCGAAGAGCCTCGAGACAACCTCCTATGACCTCGTCGCCGTGCTGACGCCCGAGCCGGAAAGTGCCCAGCACAGCCGCACCTACACGCTCGAGTTCTATGAGAAGACGCGAGCGATCATGGATTCCACTGGAGTGCTCTGCACGAGAGTCAGTAGCGCTGCCAACTATCTCGGTCGCAAGGTTGCGGGCTACGGCGGCGCGATCCACCGTACTCTGCGGGCGGTTTTTCCCCGAGTGGTCGTCACTCCCGGTGACGATCACCTCATGTGCGCTACCGGCGGCGACGGACCAGTTCTCGACGACGGAGTTGCGCTCGCTGATCGATACCGCACTCTGGTTCTGGGAACGACGACGGGAGTCGACGGCGAGAGTGCGCACCAGCAGGCCATTTCTCGGGTCTTGAGGGAGCTCCTGCCGTCCGAGGGAACTGCCTACGTTGCCGAGAGGCTGCTCGCCGAGAAGGGTCCGGTGAACAGCGACCTGATGCCAGTGGCCTACTATCACAACATGCTCCTTTTGGGCGAGCTCTCTTCCTCGCGCCTTTCGTTCGTGCTGGAAGGGCTGATGCGGATCGGAGAGTGGTGGATACTTGCTCCCTGGTTGGTCTTGTTGGTGCTCGTGACGGGGAGGATCGTTCTGTCCAGCAGGGCGACCGCCGAAAAACGGGCCAGCGCGGCGTGGGTCCTGGCAGTTGGTCTTGGCTTTGTCGCTATGGCTGCCCAGCTAACCCTGATGCTCGCCTATCAGGCAACGGTTGGCCACGTCTATGGTCGGATCGCTCTCCTCGGAGGAGCATTCATGCTGGGGCTTGCGCTCGGAGGCGGACTGGGCTTCCGTTTGGCCTCGCGCGCTGCGCTGGTAGTCCCGGCCCTGCTCTTGGCCGTCGCTGGTGCTCTGTTGTCGCTACCGCCGGCGTTCGAGGCGACCGCCTTGCTCACGGCCGGGCAAGCGGAACTGACGTTCTTCCTCCTCTGTGGAGGCATGGGTGTGCTGACGGGAATAGGCTTCCCCATGGCCATGACTTGGGCTTGCGGCGACAACGCTGGAGTTGGCCGGGCCAGCGCACTGCTGATGGCTGCCGACCATTGGGGTGGTGCTCTGGGTGGGCTGATCGGCG
>JAZDLZ010000239.1:0-8808 GCA_043801535.1 Pseudomonadota bacterium | reverse complement strand
GGGTGCGGATCCTTTGTGACGACGATAAAATCCAACGATTTTGACGGGGTACGCAGGAAAAGGTCTGACAGATGGGCCTCGAGGGTGTACGTATTGGTTGATCAAGGCCATACGTGCCGACCGCAGGAGACCCGCGATGATGCAACCACAGACTCGCTCCGACGACAACCCTTTTGCTCGGTCACAGGCGGCATTCGAGGGGCTGTGCACCCGGTTGCGGGGGCGTGATGCCTTCGCAATGAGCCATGCGGATGTGGAGCGCCTGCTTGCCAGTGAGGGGCGGGACATCTTGCGGCAGCTTTTCCAGGACCACCTGGATCTGCGAGGGGCACACGAGCAGGCTGCGCCGCGGCTGCGCGTCGTTGGTGATGATGACATCGAGCGCCCCCACCACCGTGACGCCACGCGCGACCTGCGGACCCGATTCGGCGATGTGGTCGTTCCGCGCATCGGCTACGGCCAGCGAGGGGCAAGCAGCCGTTTCCCGATGGATGCTGCGCTGAACCTGCCGCGCGATGGGTTCTCGCTGGGTCTACGACACGTCGTCGCGCTGACCGTCGCCACCGCGGCGTTCGAGGAGTCGATCGCACAGATCGAGGCGACGACGGGCACGCGCGTGGCGAAGCGGCAGGCCGAGACCCTCGCAAGGGCGGCTACGCAAAATTTCGACACGTTCTACGCTCAGCGCCAAGCCCCCAGTGCCACGGAAACTTCGTCGCTGCTGGTAATGTCGACGGACGGCAAGGGTATCGTGGTGCGATTGGAGGATCTGCGCCCGGCGACGCGCAAGGCAGCCGCGAAGAAACCAAAGCCCAAGCTCAAGACCCGGCTCAGCAAGGGTGAGAAGAAATACCGCAAACGGATGTCGACGGTGGCGGCGGTCTACACGGTTGCGCCGCACATCCGCACCGCGGACGACTTGCTGTCGGACCTGTTGCACGAGACGCCGCCGGAGCAGCGGCGCCGGCCTCGGCCGGAGCACAAGCGTGTGTGGGCGAGTCTTGCCAAGGAGCCAGAGTTGGTCATTGCGGAGATGTTCGATGAGGCGGAGCGACGTGACCCCCAGCATCGCAAGCTGTGGGTAGTGGTGGTCGACGGCAACAAGGATCAGCTGGCGATTATCAAGAAGGAAGCAGCTCGTCGCAGCGTCTCGGTAACCATCGTGCTCGATTTTGTCCACGTGCTCCAGTATCTCTGGGCAGCCTCGACAGCCTTCCACGACGAAACCGCGCCCGATCGTGAGGACTGGGTGCTCGAGCGCCTGCAGGCAATCCTCTGCGGCAAGGCAGTCGACGTGGCGGCAGGGATGCGCCGCAGTGCGACCCTTCGCAGCCTCAACACAAAGGCCCGCGTTCCCGTGGACGACTGCGCCGACTATCTGCTCGAATACAAGGCCTACCTGAAATACGACCAATACCTGCAGATTGGCTTCCCCGTCGCCAGCGGCGTAATCGAGGGCGCTTGCCGCCACCTGGTGAACGACCGCATGGATCTCAGTGGCGCCCACTGGAGCCTTGCTGGGGCAGAGGCCGTGCTCAAGCTTCGTGCGCTGAAGAGCAGTGGCGACTTCGCCGAGTATTGGACCTTTCACGAGCAGTCTGAGTTCAAACGTAATCACGCCGACAACTACAGCGGCGCCGTTCCGGTTCCTGGCCTCCCCCCCGGTCGGCCTCGGCTAAGGCTCGTCAAGTGAGCCCGCGCCTCGCACGCGGGCGCGGGTTCCCAGCGATCGGAGTCATGCATCCAGGATGCGTGGTGTCCGTTCATCCCATCGGTTGTTGAATAGATCAGCACGCGCCGCCCGCACCATCGACGAGTCGGTATCGCGCCTGGAGTGGGCCCGTCGCCAAACAGCCCACCGATCGAGCACGAGCACGAAGACCGTCGATGTGGAAACGGCGTCAGCTCCGTCGGAGAAGGACCATTGTGGGCCTCGGATTTGGCGCGCCCGTCGACCCTCGTTGCGAATCTGCTCGGCCGTGCTGGGCGCGCCAAATCCGAGGCTCCTGCGGGCTCTCGATCCCTACTGCGCCTCGCTGTCGTCAAAAAGGAGCCGCACCCGATGGATTTCATCCAACAGCAGTGTTTCCCATCGGGTCGCTGCCAGTTCGAGGAGACAGCCTCACCCTTTGGATCGGCTCGGTTCTGTTTTTGCAGTGGCCACCAGATAGAGTGGTGGATTCACATTCCAAACGTTGGCGACGATCAGACCGAGCCATTCACGGTCGCAGACTACGACTTCTTCGACCCGGACGACAATCCCTGCCTGCACGCAGTGTGGGACTACACGAGCGACGTCCCCAATGCCGTCGAGATTCTGTTTTGTCCGCCGGAGGCCTACGCATGGGGCAACTGCATACCTCGGCACATCGAAGTCAGTGTCACCGCGCCCCACGAGCTCGAAGTGAGGTGTCCCGGCCAAGACGTCGAGACCTGGTCTGGAGAAGACGCTGACAGACTGCTCAGATGTGCCCAGCCGTGGCTCGACTGCAGCTCTGGTGGCTGCGCTCTGAAATCGGCCGCGGACGGCGACTGAGGCGACTGAGCTACTACTCGATCCAGAACAGATCTTGAGTCACATTCGCCCGTCCGCCGTCGGCACGCATGCCCCAATCCAGGCTGGCGTCGGCCGCCGCTCCAGTACCGTCTCCACGCTTTTTGCCAGGCTTGCCACCCTCGCCACCCTCGCTACCCTTGCTACCCTTGCCGCTCCTACCACCGTCACTACGATCCCTGCTTTCCCTGCTTTCCCTGCTTCCCTTGCTTCCCTGGCCACGACCACTCAGTCTGCTAGCCGTGCCGTCATCCTTCGATGCCAGTCCGAACGCGACAAGTAGCCGCTCTGCCCGCTCGGTTCGGGCAGCTTGCAGCGCTGCCTTGGCTTTTGTCCCCTGGCCGGCTTGGAAGTAGGCAATGCCCAGATTGGTCTGTACTTCGCTGCTGATGCTCTTGTCGCGGGCGGCCTGCTCATACGCCTCGATGGCATCTTCATAACGCCCGAGCATGGTGTAGACATTGCCAAGATTGTTGCGGGCAGCAGAAGCGACGGCAGGCTGCTCCACGGCCACCGTGAGCGCAGTGACTGCCTGCGCGAAATCGCCTTGTCTGGCTGCGGCGGCTCCCGCGCGCAGCAGCTCACGCGGATCGCTCGCCAAGACAGCCTCGGCCCGCGCCACTTTCAGAGGATCGATTGCTGGAAGCTGCCTGGCATCGCTGGGAAGCTTTCCTTCGGCGATGGTGACGATGTCGGACCGCACCACCTGCGCCAACAGCTCGGCCGGAACATCGGGCGGCTCCTCGCCTCCCTCGACAGGAAACGGCGGGAATCGGGACCAGGACCGTCGAATGTCCAGATAGGAAAGCTTGGCGCTGCCACGGTATCGCCCGAGCTCGGTGATGCCCGCCGCCCAGGCAGCGGCAAAACCACCTTCCAGCTTGGTGATTTCGATCGGCACCCAGGCACGACCGTCGGCTACCACGGTACGGGCCGGACCGCCAAGGACCTTGGCGTTCTCGGCGGAAAGGCCGCTATCGACCAACACGAAGATGTGTCCGGGAGTGAGCACCATGCGGGCGTCGATCCCTCCTGCCGCCAAGAGAGCGGCGTAGAGTACCGCCAGGTCATCACAATCGCCGGCCCGGCGCAGAATAGTCTCACGGGGAAACTGGATGGCGTCGATGGCCTGGGCTCCGTAGCCGGCGATCGGGTCGCGCTGATAGCGGACCTTCAACGCCTGCACGGCATCGAACAACGCCACTGCCGAGTGAAGAACAGGTGACAGTCCACCACTGTCCTTGCCGGCGCGCTCGAGCACGTTCCGGGCCAGGGACTGAACGAACGGATCGCGATGGGTTACGAATGCACTGATGGCTCCGGCATCGCTCCAGTTCATCGCATTGCGGTCGTGCAGGACGGCCGGCTCGGTAACCGAGTCGTTCCTTTCCTCGACGCCATCGTGGTAACGCAGGCTGATCTCGACGCGGATCGGCCGGCGCTGGGACACCGCCAATAGCTTGGCTCGATCGAAGACGACGGGAAGAGGTACTCTGGTCTGGGCTGCTGGTTCGAGATCGGCGGTCTTGAAGTACTGGGTACCGTCGGACAAATCCTCGAAACGCGCCCCGACCCGGACTGCAGTTCCCCGCTGCGAACCGACGTTCTCCACTGCCACGTAGCCGATCGCCTCGAGCGCATAGCGACCGAGCTGGGAGGGAAAGATCGGATCGAGGCTCACGTCGGAGATGACGAGCCGAGCCGCCTTGGGCCTGCTGCTATCCGCCGCGGCAGCGGCAACAGTTCCGGCAGCAGCCGGAACAACGAGCAGCCCTTCGGCGGTGACGACCGCACCCGGCGGGGCATTGCGCTTCACCTTGGTCTGATAGCCAGCCAGCGATCCCTGCGGATTCACCTTTTTGTAGAGCTGCTGCTCGATTCGCCACACCAGTGTCTCGAGCACGTCGACAACGGTCGCCTCCTCGCCAAACTCCTGCGCCGTTGCCAGCAGCGCACCATCGGGCTTGATCGCCCGGGCGGTCAGTCTGAGCTGTTTGCCGACCATCTCCACGCTGGCGAGCATGGCCAGGTCGACTCGAGCGCTGCGAGCCGCCGCCGCTGCCGCCTTGGGATCACCAGCCGGTCGCGTTGGCAGCAAGTGAGGCTGAAGGTACTGCGAATTGGAGAGCTCGGTCTCCCAGATCTCTGGTCCAAGCGCGGCAATCCAGTCGAGACCAGGATTGCCAGAGGCATTGATGAAGGCAGCAACTACCAGCTCGCGTCTGGCCAAGGCTGTCTCGTCCAGGCTGGCTTCGATCACGTTGGCCGATCGTCCAGTGACCTTCAGCTTGGCTGCCGCGAGCACTCCGTCGAGGGCCGCAGACTCCACTCCGCTGGCCGCCAAGTCGATCACCGTAATGGTGCCGGAAACGAAACGTGCTCGCGCCTCCTTCACTCCGGCCTTGCCCTGCAGCTTCTTGCCGAGCGCCTCGGCATCGCTGGCGCTCTTCAAGCCGGCGACGCGCAGCTCGATCACCGGTCGCGACGCCAGAGCTTCGCCGATCTTGGGCAGCATCTCGTCGAACAGCTTCCCGGCCAGACGGGATGCCAGCACTGCCGCGCTCGCAACCCCTTTCTGGGAGAGCTGTCCGGAATAGGCGACCCTGCCGCTGTCAGTGAGAATGACCCGGAGCTCCATCGATGCCGAATACGCCTCGTGGCCGGTCACTCCATAGGGAAGGGTCTCTGGCTGGAGCTCGACACGACCCAGGACGAGAACGTCGGCGTTGATCGCCGAGACCTCGTTGCCAGCGATCTGGCCATGGAGCATTCGCTCGAGAGGAATGCGCGACAGGACACCTTCACTCTCGTATCTCTCCACCACCTGGTAGCCAGCGGCGAGGAATCGCTTTACCAGCTCGGGCTCGGCTCCGGCAGCGCCAGAACGGCCGGCGCCCACCCTTTCTTCGACTATCACCAGCACTCGTGGTTTCAGAGTGCCTTCCTGCGCGGTCGCGTTGGCCACGCCAAACACCATCTGCACGAGCCAGACGACACCAGAAGCAGCGACTGCGACTGCGACTGCGAACAACCCGGCGTTCCGTCTCACTTGCATGTTCCACCTCGACAATCGATACCAACGTCGGCGGCCGGCAATCCTGGCTCGGAAGAACCGGCAATGAATGCCAGCGCAGTGCCTGCCACCACCGCGGCCCCCACTCCGCTCCAGAACCACCACTGGCGATGCAACGATCGCGCCTGCTTGGTCTTCTTCTCTTCTGGAGTATCGCGAACCTCCAGCCCCAAACCAGCGAGCAAGCTCCGGCTCAGCCCATCCTCCACCTTGTCGATGTCACCGATGCTCCCCTCGGCCTTGGCGCTTACCAACACCTCGCCCGACTTCACCGACACCACTCTGCCCTCGATTCGCAATCGTTGCTCTGCCACTTGATAAGAGCCCAGCACGACTGCGTCGGCGCTCACCTGCATCCCGAGAGCTCTGGGATCGCCGCCAGTCTTCGCCGCCGCCAGCACTGCCTCGTGATCTACGACTCGCAGGCGCTTGCTCGCGGCGAGTCTTTCGCCGACGACTCTGACCAGACGGTCGGCCAGCGACGCGTGGGCTGGCTGTCCGCTGGTGTTCTCGAAGGCGCCGACGGCGACACTGGAGACGGTGACTCGCTCTGCCGGCTTGTCACCGCCGATGGCAAGCTGGCTCTGCTGTCTCACGTAGCGTTTGAAGTCGTCGACGCTCGGCTTTCCCTCGCGCAGTCTGGCCAACTCCTCCGGGGTGACCGGACGATTGAGAATGCGGGCGATCTTGCCGGCGAGCTGAGCCTGCAGCTCGAATAGCTCGGCTTCCGGTCCGACGATTCGCTCGGCCAGGAGCACCTGGCTGGTATCCACTTCGACGATTCGGACGTCGATCTGGAGACGCCCGCCGAGCGATTGATAGCTGCCGACCACCAGCATTCCGGCGCCGAGCTTGGTGCCAATCGCCTGCGCCTGGTCGGGATTGAAGAAATCGGTGAAGCGTTTCTCGGCGAGGACCTTGTCGATTGCCAACCGCTCGACCATGAGGATTCCGAGGCGCTTGAGATCACCGCTCAGCGACTCGGCAATACCCCGCGAATACCACTCCTGCTCCTTGCTTCCGCTAATGTTGGCGAGGGGCAGGCAGGCAACGTTCGCTGCCAGCGACGACCATTCCGTCTGCAGCTTGGCAACCTCCTTGGCAAAGCCGGGATCTTCCTCCATCGCCCGCTGGAAGCGCTCGCGCGCCGCCTCGTGCTCGCCCTTGAAGAGGAGTAGCCTGGCGCTGGCCACCTGCTCGAGAGCCTTGAGCGTGGTTGCCGGTGCCTGGAACACTTTCTTGCGCGTCGCGTCGTCGACCCCGTAGTAGTTTCCCACCAGCTCCATTGCCAACCGCCGCTCCAGCGCGAAAAGACTGGCAATCAGCCCGCTCGCCTCCGCTGCCTGAATAACGTGGCCATCCTCGACGTCGACCAGCCGGGCGGTAATGCGCAGCGAGTCCCCCTGGATCTGGTAGGCACCCACGATCATCGCCTGGGCGCCGGCCAGCTTGCCGATCTTGGGAGCAGTGGCGGGATCGACCAGGCCGAGCTCGCCGAGCTTCTGTTCGTCCATCGCCTTGGCGATCTGACTGCGCTCGACGATGCGCAGCCCAGTCCGGCGCAGATCGGTTGCCAGCGCCTCGGCTAGCCCGTGCTGCAGCCACTCGTAGTCGGCGTTCTTGGAGGTGTTCTCGAACGCCGCCACTCCGATTGCATCGTCTCGCACTGCCTGCTTGAGCTCCTTCCTGGCTTCTTCTCGATGGCCAGCGATTCTCTCCCGCTCTCGACTGGCAGCGAGAGTATCGCCGGCCGCCTCCAGCGCCTTGGCCAGGAGCTCGCGTTTCTCGAGGTCGCCGGGACGCCGGGCAACCACTTTGCCGAAGGCATCGGCAGCCAGGGAATGATTGCCAAGACGGCTGGCAACGTGACCGAGGGCAAGCCAGGCATCGTAATACTCTGGCGCCAGCTCGATTGCCCGCTGGAATGCTTTGGCCGCAGCCTTGTCGTTCCCGGCATCTCGCGCAAGCAACCCAGCAAGCATCGACCTCTCTGGTATCTCGAGCCCGCCCCCCCATTCCTTGCCGAGCTTGGCCAGGTACTTGTCGGCAACCGCCGGACGTTTGCCAAGATAGGCAGCGATCGCAGCGTTGAGATACGCCTCCGGTCCAGTCGTCCATCTTGCGGCAATGTCGTTGAACGAAGCCATGGCCTCGTCGCTCTTGCCGCTCCGAGCCATCACGACCGCCAGGCCAAGCCGCGCCCACAGGTCACTGGCCGGCTGGAGTCCGATCGACCTTTCCAGCAGCTCCCTGGCGTTGCCGAGATCACCGCGCCGCAAGGTAACAATCCCTAGCGCCATGGTTGGCGTGGAGGGACTGGGCTCGCCTTCGCTGGCGGCGAGAAAGAGCTTCTCCGCTTCGTCGAGATACCCGCGCCGCAAGGCGATCACGCCTTTCGCGTACTGCACGACCGCCGGCGGCGACGGCGAGCCTGCCTGCTGCGTCTCGGCTGTCGCTCCCGCGCTTCCGCCCGGCACGGACTGCCTCTGCCCCTCGATCGCAGCAAGCATGGCGCGGGCTTCCTCGAGCCGTCCCTGTGCCGCCAGCATGGCAGCGAGCTTGAGGCTCGCCGCCGCGACGCCTGCCTCCGGCGGCAAGACGCGATCGAACGGAGGAAGAGGAACAACGAACAGGTCATGGTCTGGCCAACGCACCGACTCGTCCCGATTCGCCCCTCCGAGGACCGGCACATTGCCAGCGAACCGCCGGAGCACGATTTCGGCTTCGACGGGCCGATCAGCGACGAGATAGAGGCGAGCAAGCTGATACAGGCTCTCCTTGTCGTTCGGATCGAGCACCAGCGCTCGCTCCAACGACGCTATCGCCTGGTGCGAATTCCCGGCAGAGACATGGGCGCGAGCGAGGTCGAGGAGCAAGGCTCGACTCGCCGGCGCCGCCGATTCGGTCGCTCGGCCAAGAACCTCCGCTGCTTGCGACCACTGTCCCTTTTCGCCCAAGAGCTTCGCGTACAGCGCCAGCGCCTCGACGTCGCCGTCCTCCAGCTTCGCCGATCCGAATGCCAGAAGCGCCTTCTCCCGCTCGCCCGTGTGGGCAAGCGCGACCGCACGCAGTCGCAGGACTTCGGGCCGTGCCGAATCGGTCGCCATGCCAGAAGCGTGCTCGAGAGCGGCCTGGTAGTCGCCGGCACGGAAACTGCCAAAGGCGGCGAGCAGACGAGCGT